>JAFYOL010000013.1 GCA_017560205.1 Erysipelotrichaceae bacterium
CTGTTGAAGCTTGCCCGTCTGGACTTATGCATACAACATAACGAAAGGAGGGCTTTCTATGATTACAATTTCCATAGAACTTCTGTCTTCTTTTTCACTTTCAGATATCTGTGATGTCATTGTTGCAGTATGCGATATCATCACTCTCTTGATTTTGATTATAGGATACAAAAGAAAAAGCGCTGTACGATCCACCAAATCAAACCAGCGCTTATCTGTCCACCGTTTCTCTAAGAAGAGATAACGCATGACGGGTAGCCGAAACAACCCTTCACCTATAGTATAGTCTATAAATCTTAATTTACAAGTATTCCTCATTTTCATGATTTTCAGATGAGGTTTTTTCATTTTTCGGTGAATAACAGAAGTGAAGGGATCTGTTGAAGCTTGCCCGTCTGGACTTATGCATACAACATAACGAAAGGAGGGCTTTCTATGATTACAATTTCCATAGAACTTCTGTCTTCTTTTTCACTTTCAGATATCTGTGATATCATTGTTGCAGTATGCGATATCATCACACTCTTGATTTTGATTATAGGATACAAAAGAAAAAGCGCTGTTAGTTCCTACCAAGACAACCAGCGCTTATCTGTCCACCGTTTCTCTAAGAAGAGATAACGCATGACGGGTAGCCGAAACAACCCTTCACTTATAGTATAACTTATCTTCTTTATAATTCAAGGGAGGCTGTTTAGGGCTTGTTGCGATATCAAAAGTTGGTCTTTTCTATTGTGTGAAGTTTCTTTCACACAAAACAACTTGCGTTAAAATTCCATTTTCTGTATTCTATATCTCACATCGGGTTTTAAAAAACTTATAAAAAGTTCACTTAAATCCGTTTATGGAGGTAAATATGATTCGTATTCTTGTGGACTCTGCGTCCGATATTTCTTATACAAATTCTGAAAACATTCTGGTTGTGCCATTATCTGTCAACATTGGTGGAAAGAGCTATATTGATGGTGTAGAACTTGGACATGATCAGTTCTATGATATGCTGGTAAACTCTCCAGATTTCCCTAAGACATCTCAGCCATCTCCACAGTCTTTTGTGGATGCATACAATCAGCTTCAGCCTGAAGATGAACTGATCTGCATTATGTTGTCATCTGGTGTCAGCGGTACATATCAGAGTGCATGTCTGGCAAAAAGCATCGTAGATAACGACAATATTTATGTTGTTGACTCTCTGACAGGTGCTTACGGTGTTAAAATCCTGGTGGATGAAGCTAAGAAGATGATTGAACAGGGCAAGACTGCTTCTGAAATCGTTGAAAAGCTGGAAGAAATGAAACACCATATCTGTGTTTATCTGAGTGTTGATACTTTGGATTATCTGTACAAGGGTGGCCGTCTGGATAAGACTGCCGCATTCATCGGTAATATCGCAAAACTGAAACCACTGATTACTGTAACTCGTGAGGGTACAATCGGTGTTGTTTCAAAAGCTATTGGTTTAAACCGCACTATTCAGACGATGATTGATGTCATGAATGAAATTGAAGTCGACACAAATTATCCACTGTACACAATTCAGACAGTCGGTGAAAAGAACATCACTAAACTTGAACAGAAACTGGCTGATGCAAATCTGAAGGTTGAATGCCGTGAACTGTTAGGTCCAGTAGTAGGATCTCATGTAGGTCCTGAAATGTTCGGTGTTATCTTCTATGGTAAAAACCTGGACAAGATTCCTATGTAATAATAGAGTCAGAAACTTTCTGACTTTTTTCCTTTTTATACCCAGTAACACTTCAAATTCTTTTGCACTTTCTATCAGTTAACCTATAGTTGCGGGTTAGTTGATAGATTTCTGTTAAAGAATTCGATAAAATAATCCTATCAAGGAGGTATCTTTATGAGTGAATGGGTAGCGATTTTTGTTATTTTCTTTTCTATTCTTGTTCCTGTGTCATGTATATGTGCAATGGTTTATTTGTTTGTGCTTGTCGTTAAAGCTTTGAAAGTATATATCCGTTCACAGGAAGGTAAGCCCGAATACGCTGTGATCAAGAAAACATTAGGTGAAACAATCAAGTTTCATCGTGAACGTTGTCATATGACTCAGGAATTCGTTGCAGAATCATTAGGCGTCAGTCGACAAGCTGTTTCCAAATGGGAGAATGGCAATTCAGACCCAAGCACCTCCAATCTTCTTGCGTTAGCAAAACTTTTCCAGGTTTCTGCAGAAGAACTGCTGCATAACCTTCAAATATAAACGGATGCCCTGTCTTGCAAGAAAATCAAGAGACAGATATAATACGAATATATTGAAGAGGTAAAATTTATGGCTAGACAATATTGGAGAGGATCAAACTTATTAAATCCTGTACCTGCAGTGATGGTTTCATGTGCAGATGAAAATGGAAATGCAAATATCATGACAGCTGCCTGGGCAGGAACAGTTTGTTCAGATCCTGTTATGGTTTCTGTATCTATTCGTAAAGAACGCTATTCTCATGCAATGATTGAAAAGACAGGGGAGTTTGTCATTAACCTGACAAACCGTAAACTGGCAAAAGTCACTGACTTTGTCGGTGTAAGATCAGGCAGAGATATGGATAAATTCAATCTGGAAGGGGACTTGAAGCTTACAAAAGAACCTTCTCGTGTTGTAAAAGCTCCATGCATTGCAGAAAGTCCATTGTGTCTTGAATGCAAAGTCAGACAGATTATTCCATTAGGGACACACGATATGTTTATCGGTGAAGTAGTCAGCACAAACGTTGATGAATCCTTATTGGATGAAAACGGAAGACTGGATCTTCAAAGAGCTGATCTTATCGCATATGCACACGGTGAATACTACTCTTTAGGACAGAAACTCGGTAAATTCGGTTATTCTGTACAGAAGAAAAAACCAATCAAAAAGACTGCACCTAAAAAGAAAACAGGAAACAAGAAAAAATAAAACACAAAAAAGCTGTGAATCATCACAGCTTTTTCTTATTCTTCTTCAATTTCATCGTCTTTCTTTTTGAATTTGTACAGAATCTCACACAGCACAATACTAATCTGATACAGAAGCACCATCGGCAATGCAATCATAATCTGTGAAACGATATCTGGTGGCGTAATCACTGCTGCAACAAAGAAAATCGCAACAATGGCCACAGAACGTCCCTTTTTCAGCCATTCTGGCTTCAAAAGACCAAACTGAGTGAGTGTACCTGTAATCACAGGCATTTCAAATACAATACCAAAAATAATATAGACTGTCATAATGAATGACAGATAACTTTCAATCGAGATTGACGCAACAATATAATCTGTTGTATTGAATGCATACAAGAATTTCAACATGAAAGGCATTGAAATCTTGTGGGCAAAGATGACACCAATGACAAAACAGATAATCCCCAGAAACATCGCTGCCATAAAGAAGCGATTTTCGTTTTTCTTTAATCCTGGAGCCATAAATGCATACACTTCATAGGCAAGCACTGGAATTGTCAGCACAACTGCACACACTCCAGCGACACCCAGATACTGGATCATCAGTTCCTGTGGACTCAGATAAACAAACTGATATCCACTGTCCAGTCCCATCTTTGTCAGCATATCTACGATGGTTTCCGCATAGCCCAAGAAAACGACAAATGCTACAACCAATACAAGAACACAGACAACAACACGGTTTCTCAATTCCCTTAGATGATCGGTCAGGCTCATCACCTGTTCGCCATCTTCATTCATAACGACTTCTTTCTTTTTCTTCGCCATGAGTGATCAGCCCAGATTATTCTTCGTCCTGATCAGCTTCAGCTACGCCTTCTTTAAAGTTCTTTACTGTTTTACCCAGCATCTTAGACAGCTTAGGCAGCTGCTTTGGACCAAAAATGATCACAACAATAGCCAGAACAACCAGCAATTCATTCATACCAATTCTCATATTAACCCTCCTGTACAGCTTCTGCTGTTTCTTCAACTGTTTCTACAGTTTCTTTTACTTCTTCTGTTGCTTCAGCTTTCTTTACATCTTTACCAATCGAATTCACTGATTTCTTCAGATCATCTGTTGATTTTTTGATGTCATTGGCTGCAGCATTGATTGGTTCCACTGCTTCTTTCAGTGGTTTTGCCACCTCATTCAATGGTTCAACAACATCTTTTTGAATTTCTTCTGTCAGTTCACTTGTCATCTTTCTGAATTCTCTTAAGAACTTGCCAAATTTCTTTGCGTATTCAGGAAATTTGTCAGGTCCAACGACAATCAGTGCAACAACTGCAACAACCAGAAGTTCCGTCCATCCAATTTTCATACAGCACCCCTTATTAACACGACTATTATAACACAACACTTTCTTTTTTACAGTCAATATTCATTAATTTTCTTTATTAATTTAATAATATTGACTATTTATATACATTTCATTGTGCATTCCAGATGAGAAAAGTCATGATTGATTCTTTTTTGAATCTGTTTTGCGAAATTCATCTGTTTTACATCACTGAACACAATCACAAAACTCCAGTTCTTGACTACTTTTGATGCAAAACGCTGTGAGGATTGTTTTAAAAGAGTGAAAACTTCATCAATCTCATCCTGCTTCCTCTGATCATCCAGATGAATTCTCAGTTCAACTTTAAACGGATTCTTATTTAATTCATTCATCATCAGATCAAAACCATACCACGCATTGATTCTTTCATCATAGGCTTCAATATAGTTATCCGGATGCAGAAGATCTACTTCCACACAGACATCTTTATTTAACAATTGATGTTGAGACAACTGACGAATCAGGACTGCTTTACGATACAGTTCAGTTTCTGTCTTTAAACCACTCAGCTGTTCCATCATGCGATGCAGATAATACTGAGCTTCTTTCTCACCAAGAAGATGTACTTTTTCATTCTGATAAGATTTCATCTGTTCCTTCCATGCAGAAGGTGTCATATTGAACTCTTCCATGAAATAACGATAGAAATATTTGGAATCACTGAATCCACACTGTTTCAGAATCTCCTGATGACTATCATCTTTGAACATCAGAAGTTCTTCTGCCTTCTTTAAACGTTGAAGATTGACCCATTCCAGCAAAGTTCTGCCTGTCAGCTGCTTATATTGTGTTGCAAGATTGCTTTTTTTCATATTCAAGTGTTCTGCAAGTTCCTGCAGACTGATTTTCTGATTCAGATTCTCATAAATCATGTGATGCAGATTCAACACCCACATCATCTGATCTTCACTGAGATGATCTTTCATATCATGATAATCTGAAATCAATGCTTCTTTGATTTCATAAAAGATTTCTTCATTTTCTTTATTCAACGCATATAAAAGAAGATTCTTCGTGAATACACAATCACGATAAACATCTGCCATTTCTTTTTCCTGATCAAGTGAACCCAATGAATCCGTTAAACCAAGGATGTGCAGCTGATCATTTTCATCATGATTCAATAAAGCAATATTCATCTCAATCCATTCCACAATGCATCCTGATGATGACACAATGGATACAACTTCATGTGGATTAATAAAGAAAACATCGCCTTCTTTAAAGACATCAATGGATGAGAAACGTTTAACTTTGCACTCTCCATCCAGCACAAAAACAATCATCAGACTTTGATGATTCACAAACAAAGGCATTTCAAAGATTCTTTGAATCTGACAGTTCATCTTTTTGTGCATAAAAACTTCCTCTTGTCTTATTATACAAAAACTCCCTGTGATTTTCACAGGGAATTAACAGTAAATCTTCTTTGCGATTTCAACAAACTTAGGAATTTCTCTTCGAGTATCCTGTATCATCCAGCCAATTTCTACCTGAAGAGGTGGACAGCCGATCAGAGGTACTTTGCTCATGCCTTGAACCTGCGATGCTTCCAGCATAGGCATAATCAGCATTCCTTTACCAGAACGCACGGCAATCATGGCACTTTCAAAACTTGAAGCAGGAAAGTTCAAAGGTACACCCGCCTTGATCAATTCTGAAATAGCAGGTTCCTGTACGGAAGAAAGATAGGTTTCATCTGCACCTGCAGTAATAATAGGAAGGTGTTTTAAATCAGAAATTGTCAATGATTCAGACTTTGATAAAGGATGATTCTTAGCCATCAGGACATAATAGTTCAGTTTATACAAAGGTTCAAAACTGATATCTGTACAGTTGCGATGTTCACTGTTATAAAAAAATCCAATATCTATACGATTTGTACGTAAATCATCCAAAGGTTTCAAATCACTTTGAGATAGAATATCAATTTCTGATGCAGGATACTGTTCATAGAATTTTTCTACAAACTGTGCAAGCAGGTCGTAGTCTGACAGTTTGCGGATTCCTACACGGAAATGAGATTTGTTGGTGTTGTGGATATCCTGCGCTTTTTTTACGGCATGCTGAGAGAAAGAAAGCAGCTGAACGGCATCATAATAGAACGTTTGACCCGCCATTGTTAAGCGGCAATGACGTGTATTTCTCTCAAACAGCACAACATCCATTTCTTTTTCCAATGAGCGAATCTGATAGGTGATGGCAGGCTGTGAGATACACATTTTTTCTGCAGCACGCACAAAGCTTAACTGTTCAGCAACCTGAACAAAACATTCCAATTGATACAAGGTCATAAGGCATACTCCTTTGTTTTCTATGCATATTATACAGGATTTATGTATCGATTCATAAAGTTTTTTTATTAATTTAATATAAATTAAATTTATCATTTAAAAGACTTTGTTATATAATTAACAAGTAAAAGGTTATTCATTACCTATACAAAATAATACGAAATGTATTAAGGAGGAGAAAAATGAAAAAGGGAATTTCTAGACGTGAGTTTCTGAAGGGCGCAGCTGCTGGTGCAGTAACTGTTGCTGCAGCTGGAATGCTGGGCGCATGCGCTAACACAGAACCTACAACTCCAACTACTACTCCAGAACCTACACCAACACCTGGTGGAGATGGTAAGTATGTAACTAAGGCAATCGGTCACGAAAGCTTTGTCCATGTTGCAACAACAATTTTTGAAGGCAAGATCACTGCATGTGAAGTTCTTCAGCACGAAGAAACTATCGGTATCGGTAACTATGCTTGCGCACGTATCCCTGCTGCAATCGTAGCTGCTCAGAGCGTAAACGTTCCAAACGTTCGTGGTGCTTCTATCACATCAATGGCAATCAAGACTGCTGTTAAAGAAGCTATCACTCTGGCTGGCTACAATGTAGATGATTTCTCTGCAGAAGTAACTAAGCCAACTGACAATGGCGTTTACAATGAAGAAGTTGACGTTGTTATCGTTGGTGCTGGTACATCAGGTCTGGTAACTGCATGCCGTCTGCTTGAAGAAGGATACAGCGTAACTCTGGTTGAAAAGCGCGATATCCCAGGTGGATCAATGGCTATGACTTACGGTGGTTTCGCAACTGCTGGTTCTCAGCTGCAGTACAACTATGACGTAGACGGTGCTTATGCAGCTTCTACTTATGGATCTCTGGACAGCATGATGGGCTTCTGGAAGATGATGACTAAGTATCACAGAACCGAATTCTTCACAGGTGAAATGCCATACATGACTGCTCAGTATGCAACATCTGGTAAGGTTCTTGACTGGATGAACAGCATCGGTATCGGTTTCAACACAATCGGTACATTCGAAGGTGCTACACAGTATGGTTATGCTACTCCTTACATGGCTCCTGGATGCTATGAAGGTGGTGCTGGTTATGCAATGATGTTCCTGGCTCAGCGTGTTGAAAAGTACGCTAACGGTAAGATCATCTACTCTACATCTGTTGACCAGCTGCTGAAAGATGAAAGCGGCAAGATCATCGGTGTTCACGCTAAGGGTGAAAACGGTGCTGACTACACTATCACAGCTAAGGCTACTTGCTTGGCAACTGGTGGTTTCGCTAAGAACAAAGAAATGCTGCAGAAGTACAGCAAAGACTATGCAGACTTCTTCTTCAACTGCGCTTCTTGCTCAACTGGTGAAGGTATCCAGATGGGTATCGATGCTGGTGGATACGTTGAATGTGAAAACCGTGCACTGCCTGCATACCTGTCTTCTTACAAGAGCAAATTCGAGCTGGCATTCATCCACAGCACAGCTCCTGGTATCATGGTTAACATCAATGGTGACAACATCGGTAACATCATTTCTGACAACCACTACACAATGGCTAAGGCTAAACTGAACCCTGAAAACGGCGATACATTCTACTATGTATTTGACGAAGCTTCTGCAGTTAAACTGCGCGATTCTGAAGCATACGGATTCAATGGCTACACTGCTATGTTTGAAAAAGAAGAAGCTGTTCACTACGCAACTGTTGAAGAAGCTTCTAAGGCTTGCAACCTGCCTAACCTGCAGGCTTCTATCGATGCAAACAACGCTGCTGCACTGTCTGGTGAAGCAGATGCATTCGGTCGTAAGGGCTGCCCATACATCGAAACTCGTACAGGTATCTGGATGATCCAGGTTGACCCTACATTCTACCTGACTACAGCTGGTCTGGCTATCGACACTGACTGCCATGTACTGAATACAGAAAAACAGCCAATCGCTGGTCTGTATGCTGCAGGTGACGTTTGCGGATCTATCGAAGAAAAAGATGCTAAGCAGTATGGTATGGGATTTGACGCAGCTCTGTGCTACGGCTATATCATGGGCGAAACTCTGAAGAAAGAACTCTAATTCAGAATACATCCTAAAAAAACTAAAGTGAGTACAACATGTACTCACTTTTTCTTTGATTGATTATTATTTAGTAAAGATAATCATTTTCAGTTAACTAATATATGCTTTTACTAAAAGCGGTATTTTATTTACCTGATCTAAATTTAAAAGTGCATCATAATGATGCACTTTCTGCTTTTTTCAAAGTCGTTTTAAGACAAGATTTCCAGAAGAAAGCCTGAATAAACGATGTAACTGTCCAGCTGATTGGAAAACACATGTAGATAACATCCAGCTGTCTGAAAATTGGGAAGACAACCCACAGCCATGCCAGACGAACACCGCAAATCCCCACAACCATGACAATGGTAGGCAGGGTAGAATACCCCATACCACGCATGGAAGCGACAAAAACATCCAGTATTCCATTGATCACAAGGAACAAGGCAACATAGCCCATACGAATCATACCTGCTTCAATGACCGCTGCTTCACTGGCATAGAAGCCCAGGAAAAATTCACCAAAGTACCAGCATAAAAATCCAATAGAACCTGATGCAATGATGGTCATAATCATGGTTGTCTTGAAAATCTGTTTGATACGAATAAAATTCTTGGCACCCACATTCTGACTTGTAAATGTGATGCAAGCTTGCGTAAAGGCCATAACTCCAATATAGACAAAGCTTTCAATGTTTCCTGCTGCACTGTTTCCTGCAACGATTACAGACGAATCAAATGAATTGATGCTGGACTGTACCACAACATTGCTCAAAGAGAAGACCATTCCCTGAATTCCAGCAGGCACACCAATCTTGATAATGTTCCATGCAATTGAACCATTCACACCAAGTTTTCTGATATCCAGACGTGTTGCATCTTTTTCCTTCATCAATGTTGTGCAGACCATGAAGGCTGACATTGCCTGGGAAATGAAGGTCGCAATCGCAACCCCTGCAACACTCCAGTCAAACACAATCACAAACACCATGTTCAGCACAACATTCGTAACACCGCTGATTCCTAAGAAGTAAAGCGGACGTTTTGTATCACCCTTAGCACGTAAAATGGAAGCACCAAAATTATAAATCAGACCAAACAGTGAACTCATGAAATAGATGCGCATGTACAATTCACTTAAATCAATGATATCTGATGGTGTAGACATCAGCTGAAGCATCGGTCTGGATAAGAAGTAACCCAAGACCATCAAAATGACACCACTGACTGCAGCCATGGTCATTGCCGTATGAACTGCCTTTTCAACGTTGTGCTCTTCCTTTGCTCCAAGATAACGTGCAATCAGAACATTGCTTCCGATACTTAATCCATTGAACATGGAAATCAAAAGGAAACACAACGATCCTGTTGCCCCTACCGCAGCCAAAGCCTGCTGACCTGCAAAACGACCGACAATGACGGTATCTGCAGCATTAAACAACATCTGCAGGAAATTTGTCAGCATCAATGGCACTGCAAACTTCCATATATTCTTCACTAAAGGCCCATTGACCATATCAATGGCCTGTTTCTGACGATTTGACATAGAATCCTCCAAAAAAATCACTGCATCTATCATACCACATTTTCTTGACTGTTGTTTCTTCTGATTCTATCATTGAATCAAAGAGACTGGAGATTGTTTATGCGCTATACTTACTGCCCGGATTGCGGCACAAAACTCGGATTCAGACAAGCAGGGGATGATGGTCTTGTCCCATACTGCGAATCCTGTGAAAAATACTGGTTTGACAGCTTCCACAGCTGTATTATTGCCATGGTTGTCAACGAAGAGAATGAAATTGCCCTTTTGGATCAGGCACATCTATCAACACAGTTTAAAACCTTTGTCTCCGGTTATATTACACCTGGTGAAACTGCAGAAGAGTGTGCACAACGTGAAATCTTTGAAGAACTTGGTCTTGAACTTGAATCTTTGGAAATGACAGGTACTTACTGGTTTGAACGTCGTGGTCAGCTGATGCACTGTTTTCTTGCCAAAGCAAAAAAACAGGATTTCAAACTATCCTGTGAAATTCAAGGTGCACAATGGGTTCATTATGAAGAAGCGATCAATTATTTTCCTCAAAGAAAAGGAAGCGCAATGCCAATGCTTTATGAACTTTACCTGAAGAAACTGGAAGAAGGACAGCCATGGAAACCTTTGTAAAGACATTCAATGAATTAAGTGTGGATGAACTCTATGAAATCCTGAAACTGCGTGCAGATGTCTTTGTGATTGAGCAGCAATGCATTTATCCGGACATTGATCAGAAAGACAGAAACTCCCTGCATGTTTTTGTGAAAGATCATGATGAAATTGTCGCCTATCTTCGTGTCTTAGAAAAGGGAATTTCTTTTGATGAAGTCGGTATTGGTCGAGTTATCTCCAAATATCGCAGAAAAGGACTAGGGACAATCGTCTTAAAGGCAGGTATTCAGGCTGCAAAAGAGATGTATCATGCAGATAAAATCATCATCGAAGCCCAGATTTATGCAAAAAGCTTC
>JAFYOL010000109.1 GCA_017560205.1 Erysipelotrichaceae bacterium
CCTGGCCAATATTATGGCATCATAGCCTTTCTCGTCGACTTCTTTTAACCGATGGATGATATCGGCAGCCGCTTTCTCTCCTTGGACCAGGACGGGATAATAATCGACCTTGCACAAAGGCCATCTTCTCGCGAAAGCTCTGCGGATATCCGACATGGCTGCGGAATCCTCGCCGGTGAGCACAGCCACGGTATCGATGAAATATTTCTTAAGCGTGATCTTATGATCGGCATCGAACATTCCTTCTTTGTCGAGTTTGTTTCGTAATTCTTCAAACTCAGGACAATCAAATTCATAAATTAACTCTTCATTGTTTCCAGTTTCAAATTCCTGATGATTAAACAGAATACCTCTATAAACCGCCAACATTTGTTGCGCAATTGCCTGCATTTCTTTTTTTACCATTGTGATACCTCATCATTTGTAAGTTAACTCTATTTTATCATAAATGAATCAGAACATCTCAAAAAGGACTTATCAAATGATAAAAGACATAAAATACAAAAAAGCTCTGACTTTTCAGCCAGAGCTATTCATTTACCTGCAATTTCCTTTCGTCTTCCATCGGATTCAATCCCTACAGCTGCTTCTTCCGACTCACCTTTGTCTTTCTCTTTCAATCAAGACTTACTAGGCCATCCACTTCACAGATTGCTCTGTTTAGCTTCAACTTTCTTTCCTCCAAACTCCTGCATCCTTTCGTTTGCATCAGTTTTTGGATTCTGACTACTCAGCCTCTGTTTCTGATTTTCCCTCATCTTCCTGACTCCGTCTCACAGTGACTTCATCAGTGCTCATCTTCTACTTTCATATCCGATGTCTTCCCCGTTACCTTTTGCCTGATTTCTCATGCATCCCTTCACGGTTCTGGTACTCACACTCACTGTATGTTTCTTTTCACCCTTCCTTGATTCGCTCCCACAGCTGTTCCTCAAGTGCTTACTTCCAACTTGCGTCTTCAGTATTGTCCATCTCACTTCTGCTTTCTTTCGTCCGCTTCAGTTCAACTTCCGGCTACTCAGCTTTCTGTTTCTTCCTTTCTGTTCTTCTCGTTTCTACCTCACAGCGGTTTTCTCGATGCATCCTTTCCATTCTCATTTCCAGGATTTCCCCGTTACCTGATACCTGATCTCTCATGCATCCCTTCACGGTTCTCTTACTCGGCTCTACTGATGGTTTCTTTTCGTTCTACCCTGATTCGCTCCCGCAGCTGTTCCTCAGGTGAACCCCTTTTGAATTGCTTCTCTGGGGCAGATACTTGGCTTCAGCTTTCTTTCGTCCACTTCCGCTTTAGCATCTCACTACTTGGCCTCTGTTTCTTCCGTTCCATTCTTACTGGTGTTACCTCACAGTGGTTCGACCAGCGTACGACTCAACTTTCATCTTGTCGTTTTCCTCTTGTCTTCAAGACCTGATTTCTCATGTCTTTCTTCAAGATTTCTGTACTTGGCTTTCTGTTTGTTTTCTTTCACTCTATCCTGTTTCTCTCCCACAGCTGATCTACAGGTGATTCCCTTGTGCTTTCGCTTTCGGGACTTTCTGCTTCAGGTTCACTTTCTTTCGTCTGTGTTCCATTCGCTTCTGGCTACTCAATCTTCTGTTTCTTCCGTTCCATTCTTACTGACTTTGTCTAACAGTGACTTCATCAGCGCTCGACTCAACTTTCATCTTGTCGTTTTCCTCTTGTCTTCAAGACCTGATCTCTCATGTCTTTCTTCAAGATTTCTGTACTTGGCTTTCTGTTTGTTTCCTTTCGCTCTACCCTGACTTACTCCCACAGCTGTTGATCAGGTGATCCCTTAAGATTTCTCTTTTAGGGCAGATCCTTGACTTCCACTTTCTTTCGTCCGCTTCCGTTTTAGAACCTCACTACTCAGCTTCTGTTTCTTCCGTTCCGTTTCTTCCTGGCTTCATCTCACAGTGAATTGTCCAGTGCTCATCTCTTCCTTTCAGATTCGATGTCTTCCCCATTTCATCCTACCTGATTTCTCATGCAGCTCTTCATGGCTCTCGTACTTGGCTTTCTGTTTGTTTCCTTTCGTCCTTCCCGGCTTCGCTCCCACAGCTGTTTCACCGGTGCTTCCCTCTGTCCACTTCCTTGCGTCTGTTTCTTTGTCGGGATCTTCTGCTGACTTTCAACTTTCTTTCGTCCGTCTTGGTCCGCTTCAAACTACTCAGCTTTCTGACCTTTCTTTTCCCTTCTTCTCGATATCCCCTGTCAGCGGTTATCTCGATGCATGTTTCATCTTCCGTACAGCCTGTTGCCATGCTTTCCTTCAGATTCTGGTACTCAGCTCACTGCGATTCCTTTCACCGATCATTGTTTCGTCTCACAGTGACTACTTCAATGTCTCAGCTTTTTCCTTTCGGACTTTAGCTGATTTCCCTTGGCTTGCGCTTTAGGATCTGGTTAGTTGGCTTTAGGAAATCATCATGTTTCAGATGCATCCTAGCTGTGTATCTTGGGTATTCCCAAGCAGCTCCGTTATATTATCATCGCGAAAACACAATGTCAACAACTTTTTTGCAAAAAATTACAATTTTTTCGATATTTTTTATATTTTTTGATTTAAAACGCTTACATTTTGATTAGAAATGATGTATTATTATTTGTTATCACCCAAAATACATACCATCATAATAAAAAAATCCCCTTTCGAGGATTACATAAACATATGTTCAATAAAAATCTTAAGTCCAATCGCAACTAAGATCAGACCACCTGCCAAAGTAGCTTTGGTTGAAAGAAGTTCACCAAACTTCTTCCCTAAAAGACCACCAAACAGACATACAACTGTTGTTACAACTGTGATAAATGCAGCCGCATACAGAATGTTTACATTCAATGCAGCCAATGAAATTCCAACTGCCAGAGCATCAATACTTGTGGCAATTGCCTGCATAATCAAAAGCTTCATTGTAAAACTCTTTCCTGTTTCTTTTGGCTCATCGGATGGATTTTTCAGTTCTTCAATGGATTCAATCACCATCTTACCACCAATAAAACCTAAAAGAATCAAAGCCAGCCAGTGATCCACTGCTGTAATCAGACTCGCAAAAGCACGACCACCTACAAAACCAAATGTAGGCATCAGCCCCTGAAACAGGCCAAAGGCAACAGCTGCCATGATTACCTGTTTAGAACGATAATTTGTATAACTCATACCATTGGAAATGGATACCGCAAATGCATCCATAGAAAGGCCTACTGCCAGCATAAACAATGTAAGTAAATCCATAATTCATCCTCCAAAATAAAAGACTCAAGGAACGCCAAAAAAGACGGTTCCTTGAGTCTTGTTCATTAAGTGAAACCAGGAAGTATTTTTCCAGTATGTTGATTTCACACGTCAAATTGACGCAAACTACTCCCTCAACGACTTGATTATTCTAACAGATTTTCTAGTCTTTGACAACGGTGATTTTATCACGAGTAATGTCTGAAATGGTCGCACATCCACTCATCAACATGACATCAGCCAGTTCATTTTTCAGATTCATGAAATAATCATGAACACCCTGTGGACCATAGGCAATGGCAGCTAAGGAAACTGGACGGCCAATCAATACACCATCAGCCCCTAACGCAAGAGCCTTAAAGATATCATGCCCTGTTCTGAAACCACCATCCACTAAAATGGTCATGGAATCACCTACTGTCTCAGCAATATCTTCAAGCACTTCAATAGTCGATACCGTTTCATCCAGAACACGACCACCATGATTGGATACGACAATCGCATCAGCGCCTGCCTGTTTAGCACGCAATGCAGAATCTACCGTCATGATCCCCTTGACAATTAATGGTACATTCAGTGCAGCTTTCAATTCTTTTAAAGCTTTTACGCTCTTTGTCTCAACTGGAATTTCACTGTTTCTTAAAAGTGGAAGACCTGCAGAGTCAATATCTGTCGCCAAAGCCAGCACTTTGGATTTTGATACAGCTTCTAAACGAAGATCAATACCTTCTTTAACCCAAGGTTTCATCGTGCAGATGCCCTGCCCATCACGCTGATCAATCATCGAAAGCGGACCTGTAAACATATCAATAAACTTGCCATCACCAGTAAAACCAATCGTATTGGCCATGATGCAGCCATCCAGAATGTCTGCATTGTACTGAGTGTCGGTCATTTCAGCCCCGAAATTGTTGGTGATACCGGCAATTGGTGCAGCATACACAGGCAGCGACACTTCTTTTCCAAACAGCTTGGATGATGTATCAGGAACGATTGGACCGCATGTGACATCCATGTTGACTTTTACTTTGGAAAGCTGAGCGACATTGCGCACAAATGTGCTTCCTGACCCTTTTCCACCAGGTCCTGGCACTTCACCTCGGCAAGCCAGGCCATTGCATACAGGACATGCACGGCACTTGTTCATCTTTGTTTTGGCTTCCTGTTTGATTTCTTTCATTGTCTTCATAAAATACTACTCCTTTTATCCCATATGTTTGAGTGTCTGACGGTAGGCACTCATCAGGGTATCGACATCATAGATGTCACTTGCCCCCATGATGTTGGATGCGATCAGAACACAGGCTCTGGCATCACTGGATGCATCATGATGGTTCAATTCAATTTCAAAATGTTCTGCCACCACATTCAAGCGATGACGTTCAAGATTCGGCAATGCACTGCGGCTTAAACGCACCGTACAGAAATAATCTTTCTTAGGGATGGGCAGATGATAATGCAGACACAATGATTGCAGGACTTTCATATCAAATTCTGCATTGTGAGCACAAAGCACAGCTCCATCCATCAACTCTAAAAGCTTAGGATATATCTCATCAAATGTCGGTGCATTTTCCACCATGTTTTTTGTAATGCCATGGACCATGATGTTATGAAATGAGAATTCATCATGTTTCTTCGGTGGCTTGATGAGTGTACTCCAGTTTTCTGTCAGCACACCATCTTCCATGACACTGATTCCTACAGCACAGGCACTCAAAGAAGAGGCATTGGCTGTTTCAAAATCAATTGCACACAACTTAGTCATGACGAATGTGAACCAGCGCTTTGACAAAGATGTCTTCAATATGATCATCATTCAATGAATAATAAACCACTTTTCCCTCTTTACGAGAACGAATCAGACGTGTCTTTTTTAAGCTTGACAGCTGATGCGAAATCGCAGAGTGACTCATGTTCAAAAGTGCGGCCAGATCCCCTACACACATTTCACTTTCAAACAGAGCTTTTAATATTTTTAAACGAGTAGGATCGGCAAACATCTTAAAAAGCAGCGACATGTCCGCAAACTCTTCTGCACTCAGCATTTTCTTTCCTACTTCCTCCACCAGTTCAGGGTGGATTGTCCATTCTTCTTTCATACTTCTCCTTTTGCGGCAAACTGCTTCAAATCTTCCGGAATTGAAGCTTCTGCACTTTGAATCACACCCGTAAATGGTGTATTCCACTTCAGTTTCCATGCACATAGACCCATGGATTTTACCGTTGGTTCTTTACAACCATACAAAACATCATTGATGATCGGCAGCTTCAAGGCTGAGGCATGCAGACGAATCTGATGCGTTCTGCCTGTTTCCAGCACACACTTGAGCACGCTGACTCTGCGTTTGCGGTCTACATGCACACATTCCATCTGAGTAATCGCTTCCTTGCCTGTTTTCGCAATGCGCATTTTCCCATTTTCATGGCGATCTTTTCCAATCGGCAGTTTCACAGTTCTGCTTCTGAAATCAGGCAGTCCTTTCACAAAAGCCAGATAGGTGCGATGAATTTCCTTCTTTTCAATCGCTGCATCAAAGTACGGCTGAATCCATGGACATTTGCAGTACAGCACACATCCGCATGTTTCCTTATCCAGACGATGCACAGGGCGTACCGCATGCTTCTGCCCTGTCTTTTGATAATATGCAGCGACATAGTTGTTCAGTGTCCCTGTTTTGGTCTTGTCATCTTCATGAATGATAATCCCTGAAGGTTTATTGACAACCAGCACATATTCATCTTCATACAGCACTTCTGCAACATTTTCATCACAGGCAAAATCAATGTCTTCCTCTTCAAAAAGACACAATGAAAGAGTCTTGTGTTCTAAAGAATCACTCATCATGCAGTGTTTATCATCAACCAGACACTTCTTCAACTGAATCATCTGATTGACTTTGCGCACAGGCAGATATGCTCTTTCACAAAACTCTTGCAGTGTAGTGTTTTCATCACATTCAATGTGAAGCCAATTTCCATCTCTATGTACATTCATAAAGCTATTATAATACAAAAATCACCCTTTCGGGTGAATGATTTCAACATCATATGCTTCCAGCCAGTCATTGATCTGTAGAAAATGAGCCATCGTCTGAGGTACTGTCATCAATTGACCATACC
>JAFYOL010000110.1 GCA_017560205.1 Erysipelotrichaceae bacterium
AAATGCTTTCATTGACATGATCACTCATCTTCGCAAAAGCTTCCTGTTTTCTGGCAAATCGTTTTTCAAACTCTTCACCGAAATAATAGCCACCAATCGCAATCACACTCATTGGAATCAATGTCAAAAGAGTCAATTTCACATCCACCTGTGTCATCATTCTGTACAAGGCAAGCCCTGTCATGACCACTGCATCAAAACTTGAAATGATGGCAGGCCCAATCGCTACACGCAAAGCTTCCAGATCATTGGTAAAATGCGCCATCAGATCGCCTGTCTTATGAGCATTAAAGTAATTCTGTGACAGTTCTTCCAGCTTACTAAACAAATCATTGCGAATCAGACGTTCAATGTTGCGGGATGTACCGAAAATGAAAAATCTCCAGAACACACGTCCCAATGCAATCAGACTCACCACAACCATCAATGAAAACACCAGTTTCCATAATCCCTCTGCACTTAATGTCATCAAAGACAGACCATCAATCAGATCACCTGTAATCTGAGGTACAGATAAATTCAGATAGTCCACCATCAAAAGCACAAGAAGTCCTAAAACATAATGAAACTTGTATTTCCAAAGATATTTCATTAATAATCCTTTTTGTTTCATGATACTCTCCATTTCAAAAGCCCTTTCGGGCTTCTTTTACCATCCTCTTGGAATCAGAATGTGTTTTTCTACATAGTCGGCAAAGCCATCTTCTTCACATGACTTTTCAGTAATTTCATCAGCACAGGCTTTGGTATCATCTGAACCATTAAGCAGACACACACCCCAACCTGCCTCTTTCAGCAGTTCTCTGTCATTGGACATATCCCCAAAAGCCATGACAGACTCGATTGGAAGATCATGTTCCTTGCAGAATGCCAGCATAGACACTGATTTGTTGATTCTGCGATCACAGAACTCAATCAGATTAACCTGTGTTTTAAACGCATGATAATCAGGCGATGGATGTGACGCAACATACGCTTCAACCTCAGGCATCTGTTCCTCTTTCATACGAAACATGATTTTCGCATTGTCCTCTGCCCAGAATTCCGATACGTCTTTGACATACTGAGCTTTAATCTGATTTCTAAAAGAAGAACGCTTAATCGCTTCATCTTCCCTTAAACAAAGCATGACATCATGATAATACATAAATGGATTCAAATCAAAAGGAGCCATCAGCTCAACAATTTCCTTAATCCATTCTTTCTTCAATTTAAAATAATCACTTCTTTTCTGAGAAAGACCATCCCACAGTTCTCCGCCATTCATACCGATAACCACATCAAACTGCCACCCTAAATTCCATTGATCTGCCTGATGAATCAGCTGCTGATCCACTGAACGTCCAGATGCAATCCCTACCAGAACTCCATGTTCATGAAGGCGATTGAGCACATCCTTTGCCCTTGCGCTTAAGGGCTGTCCTGTCACGATAAGTGTTCCATCTATATCGCACAAAACCAAACGTACATCTTTCATAAAAATAACCTCAAAACTTTTCATTTATTATATCACAAGATAGTGACGAATTAATTTCTTAATTCGTCATCTTTATCATAACTCAAGCTATGACCTGAACTGTATCTTGTCCGTCCAGTATCTTACAGAGAGTCTGCTTCCTGCTCGTAAGCTTTTATCGAAACATCTTTTCTGTAAGAATCATATCGATAAGAAATCATTCCAAGTTCATCCTGCCTCAAAACGATCCATCTTCCAGTGAATAGAATCCAGT
>JAFYOL010000111.1 GCA_017560205.1 Erysipelotrichaceae bacterium
TCGACTTTGTTGTTCAAACGCACGAGGGAACGGAAAGGATTGCAAGAGCGGCTTTTGAATATGCTAAAAAAGCAGGCAAAACCCGTGTAACCTGCGTTACCAAAGCGAATGTTGTAAAGACAACTGATGGAAAGACATATGAGGCAGTTGCTTCAGCAGATTACTCTCTTGAAGTTAATTTTGGTGTTGAAATTACTGTAACTCAGGTTGACTAATTTTAATCACAAAAATTATATCTTAGGTAAATTAAATAACTTATGATTGAATGGAATATTTGGAAGCTCACTTCGTGGCAGTGAGCTTCCGGATTCTTCCGTGTTTGTTTAAAGATTTGAATGAATTCAGGTTTTTAAAGAGACATGTATTATAGAATTGGAGGCAGTATGATGAGAAGAAAATCTAGTATAAGCACATACAATAGAGTTCTCTGGATCACTGTCCTTACTTTATTTGTTAGTGTGTGCTGTACAACGTATGTGTGGGCGGATCTGATGGAGGGTTATTCTCTTGATGATTCGAATGCAATTGCTTTGACTCCTGTGAATTTGAATGAAGAACAGGTGATGAACATTGAGATTCTTCCTGAAACGGTTGTGTTGAGTGAAGAAGAGAGTTCAAGACGTGCTGTTGCGCGTTATCAGAAGATGACACAGAGCAAGGTTGCAAATTCTGGTTTTGAGGCTAGTGATGAGAACACTGTGTGGTCAATGAATACTCAGGTGGATATCTTTAAGGTTTCATATGATGAAACTGGTGAAGTGACTGTATTGGGTGATGGTATTGATAAGTTGATTGCTCCAGGTACTGAGAATTCTTATGTGTTCAAACTAAAGAATACAGGGAATACGTCATTGACTTATAAGGTGGATGTAGAGGCTTATTTTAGTCCTGATGGTGTTTCTATTCCTGTAGAGGCGCGTTTGAATCGTCTTGATGGGGATTGGATTGTTGGGGATGAGCTGACATATGTGACAATTGATCAATTGAATGGTGCGGCTGATGAGGGTGCGTTGAAGTCAGGTCGTCTGGCTACTTTTGTACTGGATTGGTTATGGCCGTTTGATGGTGATGATGTTCTGGATACAATGTTAGGGAATCGTGCAGTTGATGAAGATTTGACTTTGACAATTGTGATTAATACGATTGCTGAAATTGAGCCTGCTCCAAATACTGGTGATAACATGTCGCTTGGTCTGTGGGCTGGTTTGACAGGTGTATCGTTTGTAGCGTTGATTGTCCTGATTCTTATAAGAAGAAGCAAAGAGGATGAGTCGGAGGAAGCACAGTCATGAAGTTTACATTGAAGGATGTTGTTCGTCTTCTGGTCTTGATTGTGTGTGGTACTGTGCTTGGTGTGAATGTTTATTTAGCCAATGCAAAGAATCTGGTAGGGAATCAGATGCCAATGCCGTTTGGTTATGGTGCAGCTGTTGTCTTATCAGGAAGTATGGAGCCTGTTTACTCTGTAGGTGATTTGATTTTGGTCAAAGAGACTGAGAGTGTAAATGTGGATGATATTGTTGTGTATCAGAGCGGTTCCAGTTTAGTTGTGCATCGTGTTGTTGAAATCAATGAAGATATGGTGACAACACAGGGTGATGCCAATAATGTGGCAGATGATCCAATTGCATCATCTGCAATTAAGGGAGTTGTGTTCCTATGTATTCCTGCAGTGGGTACATTTGTGAATTATCTTAAGACTCCTTTAGGTATTATCATTACGATTGCTTTAGCGATTTTGTTGGTGGAAATTCCAAATCGTCTTGAAAAAAGCAAAGATGATGATGAAACACAGAGATTAATTGATGAAATCAATGAACTGAAGAAAGAAATTTACGATAAGTAGAATAGGAGAAAGATATGACAAGACGCAGCACATCAAAACCGAATATTGCCATGTGTGCTGCTTTTGTTTTACTTTGCCTTACACTTATCTCAACACACTTTACCAGTGGGCTATATGCTAGATATGTTACAAAGGATTCAGCAGAGGATGCTGCTAGAGTCATTAAGTTTGGTAATCTGACGTTGACTGAATCTGGTGATTTTGCAACGGGCCAGGCTATCTTGGTTCCTGGTAAGGATTTGAAGAAAGATGTTACGATCAAATCAACTGATGGTAAAACAAGTGAAACAGATACAATTGTGTTTGTTTCAGTTAAGGTTGTTGGTGCTGGGTGGTCACATGATGAAGGAACGTTCAAATATGGTGATTACATCAGTTGGTCTGTGGCATCTGGCTGGGAAACATTGGGGTTAGATACAAGTACTGGAAAGTATGTGTACTATGTTACTCTTGAAGCAAATAAGGCTTTAGAAGCTAAAGATTTGATTGCGAATGAGGGTTTGATTACGGTGAGTGATAAACTTACAAAAGAAGTAATTAAAACTTTGCCTGCAGACTTATCGATTGATATTCAGGCTGCATTGGTACAGGCAAATGGATTTGAAACTGTACAGGCTGCTTGGGATTCTATAAAAAATTAAAAATATAAATAAATGCTGAAGAAAGGAGGAGTTTTATGAGAAAGTTAGTTATTTTAACAGTTTGTTTGTCTATTTTGACTGCGCTTTTTACTCATTTGTCTCCTATTTCTTATGCTGAAGATTCGACTGCGATTATTTATGATGGAACTGCGCAGTCTTTTCTGCTTTTAAATGAAAATGAGACAGAAGTGCTGTCTTTGAGTAAAGTTTCAGATGTAGAGGCTTCTTATCAGTGGGAAATCCTGATTGATGAAGAAAATGGTACATGGGTAGAGCTGGAAAATCAGACTGATGATCAGTATGAAGCTGTGTATCAGACATTGAGAGAACTTGTTAGTGAAGAAGATGACACTATTCAGCTGCGTTGCAGAATAACAGTGAATGAAGAAGTTTCTTACAGCAATGTTTTAGATGTTGAATTGTTTGAGAATAGTCTTGGTTCAAATACTTTTAGCATGCGTGATGATTCTGAGTCTGATATCATGGGAGCAGTCTATGATGAATATGGAGCTTACAATTCAAATTTAGTGCTTAATTATGAAGAATTCTTCACTGAACAGGCAATTAAGGCATACAATACCCCTCAGATTTATGAGGGATTTACTGCGACGTTTAGTGAAAACTGGCTTGCATTCCAGGTTACTGATACTCCTGAAACTACAGATACACCATCATCTTATACTGATGTGATAGAAGAAACTGATTCAGAAGAAGACGATGGTTTTGATGACTACTATGAGGTTCTGTTTGATGACGTTGCTGATTTGAAAGTAATAATTACAGAAGCTTATTTAAGTGAATTGACAGGTTTGCTTTGGTATAAAGTAGAGGCAGCTGAAGGATATACATTGCCAGAAGTATTAGTTGAGTATCCTTATGTACTTCAGCAGTATTATGAAGATGATAGAGATTTTTCTTTATTGTTTGAACCAAGAAGAGCGATGTTTACAAGTGATTCAGTTATTTTTATGCGAAAAATGGAAGCGACATCGTCTTTTGTTGCTGTAAGCGCAGATGAACTTGGTGTTTTCTTTGATGTAAGTATGCTGGAGTCAAATTGTGATTTTGGCACAATTCCCGATATCTTTGGTAACGAATGGTACGATGTATCTGTGTTTGGTGTTGTTGATAATGAAGTAGAATACAATTATGTTTATGCGAATTCTATTCAGTTCATTTCACCTGAAGTGTCTGCAGCATATGATACATTATTAGATTGCGAAAGCATAGTGGAATATTTTGCTGTGTATAAAAATATTCCTGAGGAAATCAGAAACCAGTTCACAAATAAGCATGAAGCTTATATTGAAGCACATTTCAATCATATCTATGCAATTGAAAATGCAGTCGTCGTTTCAAGTGTAGTCATTAATGGTGTTGAAGTGCCTGTGAAAGTTAAGGGTAAAATCCCTGAAGATGTTTCTTTAAATGTCACTCCAGTAACTACAGCACAAGTTATCTCTGAAGGTTTTAAGCTTTCGGAAGAAGATATTGTAGTTGCTATGGATATCAAACTCATTAATGATCTTGATGGTACAGAATGGCAACCAGAAGAAGGTTCATATGTTGATCTCATGATTGGTATGGGCGAACTTGGCTATGCTGATGAAAGATTGTTCTCGATTTATCATAAACATGGGGATCAGATTAATAAAAATGAGTTATTTATGGTTGAAGATGGCTATCTGACAATGACGACAGGTGGCTTCTCACTTTATGTTGTAAGTAATTTTGGAAGTACAACAAATACAGCTACTCGAATTGCTCCAGATACTACTATTGAATTAGAAGTTGGAGATGAAGTTTATTATTACATATTTGAGTATGACGTTGCTGGTAGTGGGTGGGGACCAAATCAAACTCCAAGTTATAATGAGCCTGATTGGGATGGGAACAACGCAAAAGGTACGTGGAGAGTAAATGACCCATCTGGTGCTATTCATTACGTTGTTTATGATAACATTGCTTCAAATAATGTAGGGCATAATCAGGTCAATGCACAATGGATTCGTATTGTAGCTTTAAAGGAGACGACTACAAATATCTCTTTAAGTTATACGAATGGTACTAATACAGAAAGTTATTCGTTAAAAATTGTGACTCCAAAAGCCGAAGTTGGTACTACCAAGCTTTACTTAAAAGACACCGTAAATACTAGTGGATGTATCACGGCGACACTTGTAAATAGTGCAGGTGAACCGCAATCGCTTGAAGGTGCTTCGTTTAAATGGGAAAGAGATGATAAGAAGTTAATCGTTCCATTTGCGTATGAAGATGATTATCAAAGTGTAAATATTGCACGTGATCATGGTGGACTTGTCGAGGCTAGAAAAAAGGCGGATGGAAGTGGTTATGAACCAATCACATATAAATGTACAGTAACATTGCCTGATAGTACTACCCGTGAGGCTGAATACACTGTTTATTATCAGAGTGAAATTATTAACTCTGGTTTCGAATTTCCAGCAGCTTCAGATAGTACATATAACTTTTTCCCTAATGGATGGCCAGAATTGTATTGGAAAACAACAGCTCCAGGTACTGGAACTGCAAACATTACAAAGGACGTTGAATATGGTGATGTAACAGACGGTTCAGGTAACCTGTTTGGGGTTACAAGAGCAGCAGATTATGATCCTGTAAATAGAACTGGTTATCAGTTTGCTGAATTGAATGCTGAAGAGTTTGGTGCATTATATCAAGATATTATCACTGCTCCAGGAGAAGTGATTGACTGGAGTTTCGTACATGCACCTCGTAATGAAAATAGTTACAATAGAATGTATATCGTTATAGGTCCAACAGAAGGTGCACAGGTTTTGAATATTGACCAGTTGAAAAGTTTGTGTCAAAGTGCTAAAGACAAGGGTGGGAATGATTTCCGTTATAATGGTCAGTCAGTTACGGCAACAGATGTCAATGGTGTTGAATATACCATTTGGTATCATGATGCGAATTATAATTTTGGTGGCTATGGTGCGAACAATAATTATGGCTGGGCAGAGCTTTCAGGTGAATATTTGGTTAAGGCTGATTCAAATCAGTACAGAACACGAATTTTCTTTATGACGGATGCTGAGGGTCAGACTTCTAA
>JAFYOL010000112.1 GCA_017560205.1 Erysipelotrichaceae bacterium
TAAACCGAAAGACTGGACAAGTTTTGATGTTGTCGCAAAACTGCGTCGAGTTTTACATACAAAAAGCATCGGTCATACAGGAACATTAGATCCTCAGGCAACCGGTGTTTTGGTGCTTTTAATTGGCAAGGCAACAAAGATACTGCCTTATCTTGAAAAAAGCCGTAAAGAATACATTGCTGAAATCGAATTTGGTAAAAAGACAGATACTGGGGATATCTGGGGCAATGTGATTGAAACAGGTGAAATCAAAGCAATCAGCGAAACAATGCTTCATGAGGCGTTAAACAGTTTTCTGGGACATTCCATGCAGAAACCTCCAATGGTCTCCGCGATTAAGAAAGATGGCAAGAAACTGTATGAGTATGCTCGTGCAGGAATTGAAGTTGAAGTTGAAAAAAGACCAATTGAAATCTTTGAAATTGAACTTTTGAATCTGAATCCCGTTCGTTTCAGAGTCGTTTGTTCAGCAGGGACATATGTACGTTCCTTGTGTGAAGATATTGCTGAAAAGCTTGGCATGCTGGGGACAATGAGTTCTCTGGTGCGCACAAAAGTAGAAAATATCTCATTGGATGAGTGTGTTGATTTATTGGATGTCACTGAAGATACGCCGCTTCATGAAGTAGAAAAAGTATTAAGTGGTGTCATGAATCTTCATGAAATCAGTGATGCAATGCTTGTTCATGCCAAAAATGGTAAAAAACTGTTTATTGATCGCAATGAAGAGCTTTTGTGTCTGACTCATCAGCACAAGGCACTGGCGATTGTTTATAAGGATCATGAAGAAAACGTCTATCGCATCAAAAGGGGGTTGTGGGGATGAAAATACATACATGTACAATGAACTCTGCAGCTCTGATTGAAAAAGATGTTGTTGCGTGCATTGGTTATTTTGATGGTCTTCATAAAGGACATATGGCTTTGGTGGAAAATACAATCGCCAAGGCAAAAGAAATGAACGCTGAAAGTGTACTGATTACCTTTGATCCAGATCCATGGGTGATTATTAAACAGGTCGTTGATGTTCAGCATTTGACCACAATGAAACAGCGTCAGAAACTGGCTGAAGAAGCTGGTCTGGATCATTTTGTGGTGCTTGAATTTACAAAAGAAATGTCTGCTTTATCTGAAAAGCAGTTTGTTGAATTGCTTTGCCGTAATCTTCCATTAAAAGGTATGATCTGTGGATTTGATTTCCATTATGGTTCAAGAGGGTCAGGGAATGCTGAAACTTTAGCTAAACATGGTTTTGATGTGGTCTGTGTTCAGTCGGTCAATGATGAACATGGTAAAATCAGTTCTACCCGTATCTGTGAATGCATTGATGAAGGGGATATGGAGTCAGCTGCTTTACTTTTAGGCTATGCCTATACCATTGAAGGAAAAGTTGTTCATGGCAATGCAAAAGGAACAGGAATTGGTTTTCCTACAGCTAATATTATGGCTGACAGTGAATTTATCATTCCAGCTCGTGGCGTATATGTAGGGGCTGTTACTGTAGATGGAATTTGTTATCCTGCCATGATTAATATTGGCTATAATCCGACATTCAATAAACGTCGTCTGTTGTCGATGGAAGCTCATCTTCTGAATTTCCATCAGAACATTTATGATAAGGAAGTTTCAGTAGTGTTCTATAAAAAGATTCGCAGTGAAAAACGTTTTAATAGCATTGATGAGCTGATTGAACAGTTAAACAATGATGTCTTAGTGACACAGGAGTATTTCAGATGAATGAAATGTATTTAGAGCGCATGAAAGACATGCTGAAAGATGAATATGAAGCTTATTTGAAAGCGCTGGATGATCCAATGCACAAAGGATTGCGTGTCAATACATTGAAATGGGATGCAGAATCCTTTAAAAACAGTGGTCTGTGTGAATACAAAAGTACATCCATGAGTGATGTGATTTTTGAAATACCGGAAGATGTCAAACTGGGAAAAACAGTAGAACATCATCAGGGATTGTTTTATCTGCAGGAAGTATCAGCCTGTTCAGCAGTAGAGGTGCTTGATCCTCAGCCCGGTGATTATGTGCTGGATTTATGTGCTGCACCAGGCGGGAAAACAACACAGATTGCGATGAAGCTGGCTAATCAAGGGTTACTGATTACCAATGAAATTGATTCTCAGCGTGCTCAGATTCTGCTTTCCAACTGTGAGCGATGCGGTGTATCCAATGCGATCATTACCAATGCATCACCTGATGTGCTCTGTCCTGTTTTAGAAGGGACAATGGATAAGGTGCTGGTGGATGCGCCATGCAGTGGAGAAGGGATGATTCGCAAACATTCTGCGGCAATGGATGAATGGTCCGTTGCCAACATCAAGGCATGTGCTGCCAGACAGAAACGCATTGTCGATCAGGCAGTCAAAGTGCTCAAAGCAGGTGGCAT
Source organism: Erysipelotrichaceae bacterium (assembly GCA_017560205.1). Taxonomy (GTDB): domain Bacteria; phylum Bacillota_I; class Bacilli_A; order Erysipelotrichales; family Erysipelotrichaceae; genus RGIG1896. Next base: position 2,402 of record JAFYOL010000112.1, read on the forward strand.
CATGGTTTATTCGACATGCACCTATGCAATGGAAGAAAATGAAGAGGTCATTGACTACATTTTATCGACATATCCTGAAATGGAACTTCTGGATACCACAGATCGTTTTGGACGTCCAGGATTTGATTATGGATTGTGTGAAGGTTCAAAAGTGCGCCGTATTTTTCTGATGGATGGGGGAGAGGGACATTTTGTCGCTCGTTTGAGAAAAAAAGAAGGTCTGTCCAAAGAACTCAAGAAGCTGCGTACAGGCAATGTTCATCCATCTGTGACTCAATTTTTAAAAGAACAGATTGACTGCAGTCTGTCTGTTATGATGCTGAAGGAAAAGGCATATCTTGCCCAGCAGTTCTATGATTTAGGTAAAGTTAAAGTACTGAGACAGGGAATCTGTGCCGGTGAAGTAATCAAAGATCGTTTTGAGCCTCATCAGCATTTCTATTCAAGTGCATTGCTTCGTCCTTCATTTAAGAAAATCACATCATGTTCCCATGATGAAATGATAAAATACATGCAGGGAGAAGTTTTAATGAAGTCCTGTCCAAAAGGATTTACAGGATTAAGCTATAAGGGTCATCTGCTTGGTTTTGGGAAGTCAGATGGCAACATGATTAAAAATAAGCTTCCAAAAGGATTAAGACAAAGATAGGAGAACACCATGCGTTTAGAACTGTTTGATCTGGTTGATAAAAGTACAAGAATGCTACAGATGAAGCAGCATATTTTTCAGTATGTTGAAAAAACAGTGGTGGATCAGTTTAAGAAGATGTTAAGCGGTCAGGATGTTGATTCGATTGCCTTTACATCACGTATCAAATCATCAAAATCATTGAAGGAAAAGATGATTCGAAACAAGTATTATCTTCAGTGTTCTACACCGGAAGATGTGTTTAATCTGCTTCCTGATTTGATTGGTGTAACGGTTGAATGTCGTTTTATTTCTGATGAAAATAAAATTTATCAGCATCTTTTAAAACAGTTCAAACCAGCATTTTCAGGGTATGCGCAAAGTTTTGAAGATGAAAACCTGTATCTGAATCTGAATATGCCTCAGCCTCAGACACAGCGCAATGGATTTACACTCTATCGTATTGATGGGTATTATTTGTATGATGGTAAACGAGTGAATTTTGAATTCCAGATCAAAGCTCTGGTGCATCGTTTCTGGTCAGAGATTGAACATCAGGTGGTCTATAAGAATCCCCATATCATCTTTAATGACCGTTTTATGAAATCGGTGCTATCTTCGATTCATGACAATCTTGAAGTGGTGGACCATCAGCTGCAGATTGTTTATGAACAGATGGTGACACAAA
>JAFYOL010000113.1 GCA_017560205.1 Erysipelotrichaceae bacterium
ATGAACCATACCACCACCGAGTACTTCAATCCATCCTGTACCCTTGCACACTGGACATCCCTTACCACCACACATATGGCAGCTTACGTCAACTTCAACACTTGGTTCTGTGAACTGGAAGTAAGATGGACGGAAACGAATGTCGCGTCCCTTACCGAACATACGATCTGCCATATAAGAAAGTGTACCCTTCAAATCAGCCAGAGTAATGTTTTCAGCGACAACCAGACCTTCACACTGCATGAACTGATGTGAATGAGTTGCATCGTCATCATCACGACGATATACCTTACCAGGGCAAATGACCTTGACAGGCAGTTTCCCTGCAGCCTTTTCCAGCTCACGCATCTGAATTGCAGTTGTGTGAGTTCTCAAAAGAACTTCAGGATTGATGTAGAATGTATCCTGCATATCGCGTGCAGGATGATCTGCAGGGATATTGGCACGTTCAAAGTTGTACAGATCCAGTTCTACTTCCGGACCTTCACCAATTGTATATCCCATTGAAATAAAGAGATCTTCCATTTCCTGTGTTACTAAAGTCAGTGGATGCAATGTCCCTGTCTTCAGTGGTGCAGCAGGCAATGTCACATCAATTTTTTCTGCTTCAAGACGTGCAAGAAGAGCTGCCTCTTCCAATGCTGCCTTCTTTTCTTCCAGCACAGCTGCAACAGCCTGTTTGCAGGCATTGACTTCAGCACCAAATGCTGGTTTTTCTTCTGGAGTCAGATTCTTCATCAGTGTCATCAATGACTGAATTGGACCTTTTTTACCCAAATAGTTCACACGAATCTGATTCAATTCTTCCAGAGTTGAGCACTGTTCAATCGCATTCAGTGCTTCCTGTTTGACTAAATCAATTTTTTCCATATCGATTCCTCCCGTAAAAATAAAAAAGACGCTCCGTAAGGAACGCCTCTGCGTGGTACCATCCTCATTCATATTCAAAAAGAATATGCACTCAACTCGATAACGGCGAGTACCGGGGTGGATTAGACCCACTGCAAAGGTGAATTCCCCTGACGTTCCATGCAGAAAGCTTTCACCATTTGCTTTCCTCTCTAAGCACTTTCCATCAGACTACTTGTCCTTGTTGAATCGCTTTAACGAAGGTATTATACCAAATCCACCTCTTTATGACAATCATTTTCTATACCTATCACCATGACAAAAAGAAAACTCAGGAATTATTCCTGAGTTTTAAATTAGCACCAGAAAATTCGACCACCGCAGCAGCAGTTGCAGATCAGATTATACAACATAATCTTGAAACAAAACTGACCATAGGCGTTCATTGGACTAGTGTACTGTCGCTGATAAGTGCGATAGTTTGCACTGCCATTTCTCAACTGCGACAACAGTTGCTGATATTCCATGACATTTGGTTCAAGCTCAACAGCTTTCTGTGCATGATCCATTGCAGCTACATTGTTGCCTAAGCGCATGTTGCAGATAGCTGAATAATAATACCAGCGCCCATTACGCTCATTAATCTGAGACAACAGATTAAGTGCCTCATGAATATAACCTGCCTGAATATAATTTCTGACCGTTGAAAACATTGCATCATCTTCAGCACCATAGGACTGATACTGACTTTGACCTGTAAAATCACGGAAAAAATCATTGAAATCATAATACTGTTTGTATTGTGTATTGGACTGATTGTATCCGCCATATGACTGATAAGAGGTTGAACCACCGTGTTTGCGGATGTTCATGATCTGATCATAGGCATTCTGAACTTCTTTGAACTTTTCAGTCAAAGCTTCCTTGTTAGGGTTGTTGACATTGGCATCCGGATGATATTTCTTGCATAAAGATCGATATGCTTTTTTAATTTCATCATCACTGGCACTTGTACTGACACCCAGCACCTGATACGGATCTCTCATCATTCACCCCTCCTTTTCCTTTTTACCATTTCATATCGTGTCCATACTCCAGAATACAGGATATTTCTAAGAATGTCACGATAATCAAAGATTGGCAGCTTTTCAAATGATTCTGTACACTCTGCCATCATCATTTCCAGAATCATCTGCATCTTTTCTTCAAATTTTTCATCTTGAAGCTGGTCTTTAAATAAATTGTAGTTGTCTGACTTGATGTCTTTTTCTATATCTTCATAAGCATCCATTAAATAAATGAACTTGCCCAGATAAAATCCAATGTCATACAACACATCATGCCACTCATCCTTGCGTACCGCAAAGATTTCACCCATCACTTCACCAAAAGCATTCGCAACCAGATCAACATTCATTTCATTTCTTTTTTCATATTCATTGATCGACGTCAATTGATGTCTGATTTTCTCACACTTTTCAGGATATTGATTCGCAAGCTGATTCATGCTTTTCTTCAGCATCATTTCTTCTGTGTAAGAAAGGACTTTTCTTTCATCCATCCAGTCATCCTGACATTTATAATAAGCCAGAATTACATTCATATCAGCACAGTACTCTAAAAATGGATTTTCATACTGCATCTGTGACACAAATGGATGCATTACACAACGACGCTTTTCTTTAAAGGTTTCTGTTTCATACAATGCAGTCAACAGGATTGCCAGAAAATTCAAATCATAATTCAAAGTAATCTGACCACTGAGTCCATGTCTTTTTCTTAAAGCACGACAAAGACCGCAGTAAAAACCACGGTACTCATCAAATTCCTTGAATTTTAATTCATTCTTGTTGGCAACGATATAACCAAACATACGTTAGCTCTTTCTGTCAAAGTGACGATGACAGCTTGGGCATGTAATCTCAATTTTACCACGTCCCTTTGGAACACGGACAATCTGTCCACATCCAGGGCAGACAAAATAACGATGCATCTTATCGTTCATGCCTTTTCTGATTGCGCTGATGTGATGACGAATCTTCTTTGTCTTGGCCATGAACCAGATATTTTCATTGCTTCTCAGATAGATTTTTCTGGAAAACATACGGAAGATAGAATAACCCCATAATACATACGCAATCAAGCTTAAAATTGAATTGTTGATAAAAATATTCAGTACCAAAAGAATCAGTGATGACCAGATCAGTACATTGTTCAGATAGTCGTTACCATAACGTCCCATCATAAATCTTGCAAGTTTTTCTCTCATTGCAGTTCCTCATTTCGTTAACCGATATGATTTTATCACAATTCTATGAATTTCATGTGTACAAATTCATGAAATTGTGTTGACTTTTCCCCTTTTGAAGGCCATATTAATCTTAACAGAGTAGAATCCTATGCGTTAAGTGCTGGATGAACGGGGAGTTGTCATCTGGACGAAAAGAACTTCTTGCGGTATAGGATTCGCATCCCACTGGAATGAAAAACAACCTCTTTTTCATTTTGTGTGGAAAGGAGGTTTTTATGTTTACACTTACTTATTGGAAGAAAGCTGCTCAACAAATCAGAAATATTCGTGTCTTGGCTTTGTGTGCAGTCTTTGTCGCACTTCAAGTCATGTCTTCAAGTGTGTTTGTACAGGTCTCAGAAAACCTGAGAATCTATTTCAGTTTTATCTTTACTGCCTTGTTTTCCTGTATTGGTGGTCCTGTAATGGCTTTGATTTCAGGCTTCTGCGCTGATATCATATCCTTCATGTTGTTTCCATCAGGTGCCTTCTTTTTTGGTTATACCTTATCTGCCATGTTAGGAGCCTTCATCTTTGGGCTGTTTTTATGGGATACAAAAATCACAGTCATCAAACTTGTGTTCTCACGTGTGATGATCACTGGATTTGTGAACATTTTACTGGGCAGTGTCTGGACAACCATGTTGTATTCAAAAGGATTCTGGTTCTATGTAACAAAAAGTGCGATTAAAAACATCGCACTTCTCCCTTTTGAAATCTTTATTTTAATTGTTCTGTTTCGTGTGCTACTTCCGATTCTTTATCGCAGACAACTCACAAAATCTTCAAAGCTGACAATTATTTAATACCGCCAACCTGAATGGTATCATCATAACGTGTGATGATTTCACAGTACTTTTCATAAGTTTCCGGCATGTCCAGCTGATCAAATGTTTTCAATTTCAGACTGGAATAAGCCCATCCATAACTTGTATAAATCAGATCGCCTCTGGCATTGGTAAGTTTTACTTCTGTGCCGCTCTTGGTGATCTTTTTTTCGATATCCACAGCACCCATCATACCAACCAGACGTGGTGTTCCATCCTGTGCAGAAATCAGATTCCCCAGTGAATAATACACCAGTGTATCATCAATCCACTGTACAGGCTGAATCACATGAGGATGATGTCCAATCACTAAATCCACATCCAGATCAGCTAAAATCTGAGCCAGCTGTTCCTGAGTTTCCGTTGGTGTATGAGTATATTCGGTACCCCAATGCATGGATACAATCAGTACATCCACAAGATCACGTGCAGCTGTAATGTCTTCAATCAGCATTTCTTCTGTGTAGACATTGCACAGATATTCCTTGCCAGATGGGACAGGAATACCATTTGTACCATATGTGTAAGACAACAGAGTATACGTAATCCCATTGACATCACCAATCTGCACTGTATCCCTATCTTCAAAAGATGCATAGCTTCCAGCAGTCATCGCATCCTGATTGGACCAGTATTCATGCGATGCAGCCAATGCTGCCTGCCCTCTATCCATCGTATGATTGTTGGCTAAAGAAACCAGATTAAATCCTAAATCCATCATGGCATCTCCAAATTCCTGCGGTGAGTTAAACTGTGGATACGTTGATAAACCAAGCTCCGTACCCCCCAGAATCGTTTCCTGATTGTAAAATGCCAAATCATAATCATCGACAATATCACCTAGCACTTCAACCATACCGCTGAAATCATAAACACCATTCTTTTCTGCCTGTTTATAAACAGCACCATGCAAAAGCGCATCTCCTACCATAAAGATATCTGCAGTTTCTACAATTTCAAAATCTCTTGATGCAAGATCATAGGATTTGATTGTCCCTGATTTTACTTCAGGTTCTTTGACAACACATCCGCCCATCAGCAGAATGCATATCAACAACAATATTTTTTTCATGCAAGTCCCTCCTAATCAAAGAAACAATATCCAAGATACACAACCAGCAGATTCACCAAAGAGCCGCTGATGCCAATCATCTGAAAGAATTCCGCAATGGAAGGCACCAATACAACACCTAAGTCCATCAACAGAAAATAAACCAGAAGAAAGCTGATCACAATCTTCTTCAGCCAGGATTCATTTCTTCTGCGTCTTTGACGATTCAAAGAAATTCCAAAGGCAAAAGCCCCTAACATCAATGTGACTGAACAGATGGTTGTCTCAAATGTTCCTGAAAGAAAAATCTGTTCCAGTCTTACAAGAAATCCTGAAACGATTAAAATCACAAAAGGAAGGCCATAGCGATACCAGAATTTCGCCATTTCAACACCTCATTTCTAAATTATCGTAACATAAAAGAAAGATTCTGTCACTTCTGACAGAATCTTCATTTCTACTGAATTTTCGAAAAGAAAGAAAATAAGTAAATACCTGATAATCCAACGACCAGATAAATAATCATCTCAAGAAATGGAATACCACCAAAAATAAAGTTCACCAGATTGAAATTGGCAATCCCAATCAATCCCCAATTCAGACATCCGATAATACCAATCAAAAGTGCTGCCATATCCAACATTTTCATACATTTCAACTCCTTCAACTCTAATTTTCCCAACCTTTTGATTTTTATACACTTTTATTCGTTTTGCGCTATAATATGGCTTATAGAAAGAGAGGAATCTCTTATGTCATTTGTAAGAAAAACTGCAAATTTAGTCCCTATCGCAGATACTGTATTTACCATCGTTTCTCTGGCTCAGAAAGATAAAATGGAAAACGGTGCTGAAAATGTCATTGATGCGACCATTGGATCTCTTTATGATGAAACAGGAAATCTGGTTGCCTATCAGAGCTTTTTTGAACATTACAATGCGATGGACAACAAATACAAGGCTAAGTATGCCGCAAGTTTTACAGGCAATGAGTCTTTTAGAAAACAGGTTATCAACTGGGTATTTGATGGCCATGCGAAAGAATTAAACAAGACTGTCATCGCAACACCTGGAGGATCAGGTGCTGTATCATCCACATTCAATGTGATTCTTGATCAGAATGAAACCGTTATTCTCCCTGAAATCGCATGGGGTTCATATCAGCTGATGGCTCAGCAGAACTGCCTGAAAGCCAGAACATACACCATGTTTGAAGAGGATCACTTCAACCTGACTTCATTTAAGCAGGTCTGCACAGAAGTATTAAATGAACAGAAAAAACTCTTAGTTGTGATCAATGACCCTTGTCATAATCCGACAGGATATTCAATGACTCATCAGGAATGGAATGAAGTCATTGCGTTCTTGAATGAATGTTCAAAAACTGGACCAGTTGTGCTCCTGAATGACATTGCCTACATTGACTATGGAACGAATCAGGATACTATCCGTACTTACTTTAATTGCTTCAATCAGTTTACAGACAATGTGATGGCTATTGTTGCCTTCTCTATTTCTAAGACATGCACATCCTATGGATTGCGCTGTGGAGCTGCAGTTTTGTGCGGTAAAGATGCAAAGAAAGTCAGAGAAGTTGAAATCGTCTTTGAAAAAGCTGCCCGTGCCACTTGGAGCAACATCCCAAATGCTGCCATGGACAACTTCACATGGACAACCACAGAAAATCTGGACAACTTCCTCAATGAGAAAAAGCCATACATCGAACTGATTGAAAAACGTGCATCCATCTTTGTCAGTGAAGCTGAAAAAGCCAATCTGGACATCTATCCTTATAAAGAAGGATTCTTTGTCACTTTAAAAGTGGAAGACAATCAATTCAAACAGCGTTATCATGAAGAGCTCATGAAACATCACATTTACACAGTTCAAGTCAACAAAGGCATTCGTGTTGCCGTATGTTCACTTCCAGTTGAAAAATGTTATGGCTTAGCTCAGAAAATGAAAGATATTCTTGATACAATGAAATAAACCGACCTGAACAGGTCGGTTTTTCTTTTCTATTTCATTAAAGCTTCCATAATTTCAATGGCATTGGATGCAGCACCTTTGCGGATCTGATCACCGCAGCACCACAACGCAAGCCCTTTATCACAAGTCAGATCTTTACGGATACGTCCTACAAAAACAGTATCCTGATTGGATGTTTCCATTGGTGTTGGATAAGTTTCTGATACCTGTACACCCTCAAAGGCATTGATCAGCTCTTTTGCCTGCTGTACAGACATTTCATTTGTCAGTTCAATGTTCATGGAGATTGAATGAGAACGCAGCACCGGAACACGTACACATGTGCAGCTGACCTTCAGTTCAGAATCACTTAAAATCTTGCGTGATTCGTTCTGAAACTTCATTTCCTCTGAAGTATAACCCACTTCATCAAAACCGCCAATCTGAGGAATCAGGTTGTAGGCAATCTGATGAGAGAACACTTCTGCAACAGGTTCTCTGTCTTCATGCAGATCATTCATCTGCTTCAAAAGTTCATCCATACCTGCAGCCCCTGCACCAGATACAGCCTGATAAGAAGAGGCAATAATGCGCTTGATTGGATTCACTTGATGAAGCGGAGCACAAGCCATTAAACCGATAATCGTGACACAGTTTGGATTGGCAATAATACCCTGATGATTCTTCAATGCGTCCGGATTGATCTGTGGTACAACCAGAGGTACATCTGGATCCAGACGGAAAGCAGAACTGTTATCAATATAGATTGCCTTTGCCTTTTGAATCATTGGCGCATACATCTTGGACTGTTCATTTTCAACAGCTCCCAATACATAATCCAGACCATCAAAAGAATGTTCATCAGCTACTTCAATGATGATTTCACGATCATGAAATTTCATTACTTTCCCTGCACTTCTTGATGATGCAAATAAACGCAGCTCATCAACTGGAAGATTTTTTTCTTCCATGACTTTCAGCATTTCTTTTCCTACAGCACCTGTAGCACCTAAAATTCCTACTTTCATAGAATTTCACCCCTAACAGAACTCATCGTAAATGACACGAATCGCTTTCTTAAAATCTTTATTTTCAACACCGACAAATATACTGATTTCATCACTACCCTGAGAAATCATACGAATGTTGATGCCATGCTGCCCCAATGTATTGAACAATCTTCCACCTGCACCGCATTGAGATGCCATGTTTCTGCCTACAATCGCAATCAGTGAAATATTTTCTGCAATCTTCACAGAATCACACTGGCAGGCTATCTTCAAATTGGAGGCAATTTCATATTTGCAGCGTTCAATTGCGCTGGACGATACAACAATTGAGAAGTTATCAATACCTGTTGGTACATGTTCAACACTGATCTGATACTTTTCAAACACTTCAAGTGCACTTTTAAGAACACCTACCTGACTGGAAGAATTCTGACGATACATGGTATACGATGTAAAATCTGTCTTCCCCGAAATCCCTGTAATCAGATTCTTCTTCTCATCATGTTCAACAACATCGACAATCATTGTCCCTGGATCTTCTGGAGCGTTGGTATTTTTGATAATAATTGGAATATTGACTTCTTTAACCGGTAAAATCGCATCTTCATGAAGTACATTAGCACCCATATAAGAAAGTTCACGAAGTTCAGCATAAGTGACAACATCAATCCATTTTGGATGATCAATAATACGAGGGTCTGCCATCAGAATACCAGATACATCGGTCCAGTTTTCATAGACATCCGCATTCACAATTCTAGCGGCAACACTACCTGTAATATCAGACCCGCCACGAGTCATAACACGAATCTGACCATCCGGCATACAGCCATAAAAACCTGGAATGACCATGCGAGAATGTTCATTCATCTTTGCCAGAAGTGTTTTCTCTGTATTGGCCATATCAATGTTTCCATTGTAGTGAAAACAGATGACTTCTGAAGCATCTACAAAAGGATACCCCAAATAATCTGCCAATAAAAGTGCAGTCAGATATTCCCCGCGTGAAACCAGATAATCCTTGCTGATGCCCTTCTTTAGTTCTTTTTTCAATGCATCCAGCTTTTCTTCAATCTGAATACTTAATCCCAGTTCGTTACGAATTCCAATCAATTTGGAAGAAACCATCTCAAACAGAGATTCATAAGATACTGAATATTCAAGATGTGCATGAATCAGATACAGAAGGTCTGTCATCTTGTTGTCTGATTTCTGTTCTTTGCCGGCAGCACTGGTGATCACGATTTTTCTTTCTGGATCATTTTCTACAATGGCTTTAACCTTACGAAACTGATTCGCGTTAGCTACAGATGAGCCCCCAAACTTACAAACCTTCATGATATTTCCCCCTTTATTTTATGATGGCATAGAAGAAATCAGAATCCAGATTCATCATCCTGGCAATCAATTCCTTCTTTTCCTGTTGTGTGATGGATTTAGTCCATCCGGACAATCCTTCTTTTTCTTCAATCCATGGAAGAATTTCATTCATTGCGTCATTTGATGCTCGCACATACAAACGACAATTCTGCATGGAAGGCTGTGCACTGAGCACCTGATTCATCTGCGGCATCATGTCACGATGACCATAAATCTGAACCACATCCTGAACCACTGCATTGGCTGTAGGATAACGACCTGCCCCCTGACCAATCAATTGCAGTGTACCCAATGCACTGTGATTCAACAAAGCCAGGTTGTTGTTGAGCTTGATGGTTGCCTGTACATCAGTACTCTTAAACAACGTCGGCTCAACACTTCCTGTATAACAATCTCCCTCTTTCTGAGCACTTGCAATATAACGGCAGCGAAGTCCTTTTCTTTCAAAAGCTTCAATGTCGTACTTTTTAATTTTACGTAATGATTCTGATGTAAAGCTGTCCATATCTGTCACTGTTTTAAACGCGATAGAAGAAGAAATCATCAGTTTTCTTAAACTGTCTTTACCATCAATATCATCACTTGGATCTGATTCAGCATAACCTAAACGCTGTGCATCTTTCAGAATTTCATCAAAGTCCAGATGTTCTGCGTGCATGCGATCGAGAATATAGTTTGTTGTCCCATTGAAAATACCTTCTACACGATCAATTTCACCTGTCTGATTCTGATTCAGCAAGGTTGTAATCCATGGTATACCTCCACATACAGAAGCCTCCATTCCTAAAGAAACATGATTCTTTTCAGCAAGTTCAATCAGTTCTCTGTAATGAGCCTGAAGGACAGCCTTATTGGAAGTAACGACATGTTTTCCTCTTTTCAAGGATTCACTGATACAAAAATAAGGGAATTCTATCCCTCCCATCATTTCAATCACCATATCGACTTCATTATCTTTGAGAATCTGTTGAACATCGGTTGTTGCTTCAGGAAGATCACACTCTTTTAAATCTTTAACCAGAATCCAGATTACCTTGAAACGATCATCTTTCTTCAGCAATTCGACAACACCTTGGCCTACAACACCATATCCTAAACATGCAACATTCATACAAACACCTCCAAAATGTTTTTCTGAGAAATACACTTGTTTTTATATGAGATACATTGTATCATGTTAGAAAATGAACGACAAGAGGAATCTTTATGAAAAGTTATCACAGTACTCGCAATAAAAAACTCACCGCAAGCTTCCATGAAGCTGTTTTAAATGGCATTGCACCAGATGGTGGACTGTATGTCAAAGACAATCTACAAGATGCAAAAATCAATCTTGATGAAATGATTCACTACACTTACCAGCAGACCGCTGAAAAAGTTCTATCCTTTATGATGGATGACTTTACACCTGAACAGATCAAGGAGTGTATCACAAATGCTTATGGATCACAATGGTCCCATAAACAGATTGCTCCTGTGATCAAAGCAGGTGATGTGAACATTCTGGAACTTTTCCATGGACCAACCAGCGCATTCAAAGACATTGCACTTCAGATGCTGCCTCAGATGATGTCTCAATCCTTAAAGATGGAACCTGACCACAAAAACATTCTGATTTTAACCGCAACAAGCGGAGATACTGGAAAAGCAGCTCTGGAAGGATTTAAAGATGTAGATGGTCTATCCATCTGTGTCTTCTATCC
>JAFYOL010000114.1 GCA_017560205.1 Erysipelotrichaceae bacterium
AATCAGCACTTCAAAATCACGATATGTCTGATTCATCAGTGAATCAAGACATTGAGAAAGATATTTTTCAACATTATAAACTGGAACAATAATTGTCAGTTCAGGCATGTTACTTTCCCTCTTTTTCCTGAATCAACTTCTTCAGATTGCGCTGATAGATCATTTTACCAACAGCTGTAAACAGCAGCTGGTCCTTCAGCTTTTCATTTCTTCCAGCATCAGAGAATTCCTTGATACCTGCAACAATCTGATTCTGATATGGTTTCATTGCCTCAACCAGTTCATATAAAACAGCAGCTTTTTCTTTTACAACAGTGCTGTCTCCAGCAATTCTTCTGAGCTGTTCCCAGACAAACTTATAGCCCACAAACATGCGGTAATAGAACAGTTCAGGAATCTGCGCACATTTTGAAGACTGTTCCAAAACAGCCTTAAACACTTTTACATGTGCATCAATAACCTGAGGCTTAACATCTGTCATCGTATTTCCTGTACGATTCACCAGATAATAAGCACAGCATTTTTCAGTATAGACAATACGCTGAGCATTCAGATAACTGATATAGAACAAAAGATTATCTGTATACCCTACTTTTGTAGGAAATTCAATTTTTCTAGCCAAACCTCTACGATACAGTTTTGAATGCGGTGAAGGGTCTACAAACAGAAGATCACGGACTTCTTTCTGATTTTTCAGGTAAACACCTTCATTTTTCAATGTAACAAAACGTTTATTGTAGGCAAGATCATAATCCTGATCATCTGAATCTTCATAAATGAACGATTTAGCACCAATGACCAAATCTGCATTCTTGTCTGTAGCCAAAGCATACAGATGTTCCAATGCATCATCACTCAGATAATCATCTGGGTCACAAACCAGGAAATATTCAGTCTCCATATGTTCAATTGCATACTGCAGCACTGAACCATATCCACCATTTGGCTTCTGAACACCAATAAACACATCTGGATATTTCGCTACATATTCATCAATAATCACCTGTTCGTTAGCAGGAGAACCATCATTGACAGCCATAACTACAAAATCCTTGAATGTCTGTCTCAACAGTGAGTCAAAACAGATACGAACATATTTTTCAACGTTGTAAATAGGCACAACAACTGTAATTTTCTTCATACTCTTACCTCTTCATCGCTGCATAACATAAACATGCCCAGCGGTTTTCATAAATCAATTCATCCTTTTTGGAAAGGAAAGAAATCTTTTTTACATGGTTAAACTGTTTCAAGAAATCAAAACACTCATGAATGAATTCTTTTGCGAACTTTTTATCCTTGCAGATAACTACTTTTCTTAAAGAAGATACGATGTTCTTTCTGAAAAGAAGCACCAGCTGTTCACTGCACAGTTCATACAATCCCATCTTCTGATAATCTTCCAGCACTCTTCTGCACATGTGAATCACATCAAACAGACGACGATCCACACGAGTTGAAATGTTTCCTGGACGATCCACGCCGTAATAAATCAAAGGTTCTCTGACAAAGCTGACATACTTTGCATGAACCAGCAGAGCATAGGAAGTTCCCAGATCCTCATAAAGATACCCTTTTGGATAACGGATTCCTGTCTGCATAAACAAGTCTCTGTGATAGCACTTGTTCCATGCACAATTGGCAATCGCATCAATCAATCCAGGATTTTCCGACAGGCTCTTTCCTTCAACCTGTTTCATACGGATGATTTCAGAATCAGCACCTGATGCATAAACCTGCATGTAATCGCAGACTACATAATCAGAACCTTCCTGCAGCTTTTCATTGAATTTTTCAAGAAGCTGAACACTTACATAGTCATCACTGTCAATAAAGACAAAATATTCCCCTGATGCACGCTCAATACCATAATTGCGCGCATCACTTAAACCCCCATTGACCTTCTGAAATCCTTTAAAACGATCATCCTCTTTGGCAAAACGTTCAATGATGACCTGTTCATTAGCAGGTGACCCATCATTGACGCAAAGCACTTCAAAATCCTTGAAGGTCTGATTTTTCAAAGAATTCAGACAACGCTCCAGATAAGCTTCTACGTTATAAATTGGTACAATCACACTGAATTTAGGCATGTGCTTTCCCCCTGTTCTTCAATGACTGCAGCATTTCCTTCACAAATTCTGCCTTCAGCACAATCAGGACAACTGCATATACGATTACACCAGCTGAAACCTGAATCACATTAACCAGAATGTTGCATCCCAGACACGCCAGAAAACGTACTGGCACAAACATCAGTACTGAAGCCACCATCACTTTCAGCAATTCTCCAAATCCAATCTTCAAAGAAATCAGATTGCGGATCGCAAACCACTGAATCAAAGTAACTGTCAATTCAGCAGACACTGAACCGATGATAGCACCATAAGCACCATATTTCGGAATCAGAAGCAGATTAATCACAAAATTAAGACATGCTCCCGAAAGAACTGAAATCGTATATGGACGAATTCTTCCAGTCGGCACAAGAAACTGAGTACCAAAGACATTGCTTAAGGAAATAAACAGAATAATAGGTGATGTATACATAATCATGTTTCCTACACACTCATATTCAATCGGTAAAAACCAGTCAATGAAATTCTGAATCATTCCACTGATTCCAAAAATCATCGGAATCGACATATACACCGCAAAACGCAATGTCTTGTTCAGATAGCGTTCAACCTGATCATATTTCTGCTGATGATACACATGAGAGACACGCGGCAGCATCACACTTCCAATCGATGTCACAAAAAACAAGAACATCTTTACAAACTTCTGAGCCTGTTCATAGAAATTGACATGACGAATATCTTCATAGAATGCCCCAAGCATTGTGATATCCAGCACAGAATACACGCTAATCGCAATCTGCGGAACAAACAAAGCAATGTTCGGCTTAACATGTCTCAAAATCCCCTTCAGATCAACTTTAACAAAATGCACATATTCCTTCAGCTGTGCCCACATAATCAACTGACCACAGACACCCACTGTTGCATTGATAAAGATAAACTTCATCAGATCATCCGGACTCTTAATAAAAGTAAAAATCATACAGATTCCAACAATCTTGACCAGCATGTTGCGGATACTTGCCTTCTTGAAGTCTTCAACCCCATAGAAGAACCAGGTAATATCCAGTGACACACTCAACAAGCTGATGCTTTGAATCATCAAATATACATAATATGTATTGCCAAGCACATGCGCATACACGAAAAATACTGCAGTTGATAAAAGCATACTGGCAAGCTGCATCAAGAAAATCTCAAAGAATGTTTTTGAGACTGTGTCCTTGTCATCTCTTACCTTGGCAATTTCCTTGTTGCCATAAGTATTGACACCCATAATTCCAAACAAGACGAACCACTGTACAATATTGGCAGTCCAGCTGTTGATGGACAGAGCTTCTGCCCCCATCACACGAGTCAGATAAGGTGTAGTAATAAATGGAGAAATCAGAACAAGCATCTGATAAAGCACATTGTATAAATAATTTTGAACAAGTTTTTTATCCATGTTTTACCTCCATTCACACATCATTATACCATAAAGAAATGATCTTCTCACACTATCTTTTCACTTGGAAAGAACACGAAATTCAATAAAGCAAATGTTTTGACGACATCAGGATATTATGCTATTTTACTTCTATAGAAAGCAACATGGTGAAATATGAAGAAAAAGAAACAGAAATTCATTCATCTGGGTGATTCAATCACATCCTGTTTTTCGCTCACTCCAAAAGGCATTCCATATTCTGTAACTCTTCAACAGAATATAGTTATCATCAGTATTCGCGGACGTTTTAAAACAGAAATCAAGCGAAAAGAGATCAACCATCTTATCAAACACACAAGATTCTCCCTTCAGCGTTCAAAACACATACGCTTTGCAACCAATAAGAAGAAACAGCTTGAAGAAAGAATGAATGAGCTGATCACATGGATTGATGAGTCGGGTTTGATTGAAATCATTGATGAATGTCCATTCTGTCTGGAAAGCGGATGCGATGCATTTGCTCCGATTGGACAGGATTACAGTAGAGTTCATTATAAGTGTTATAAAGAAGCAATGAATACCTTAGATGAAACACAAAACGGAAAGTGTCTGAAAGCTTTCTGGCGTTCAACACTGATCTGCATGTTACTGTCTGCATCCTTCAGTCTGTTCTGTGTAGGCTTTTTTGACACTAGACCCGCTGCTATATTCTATATTGTCCCTCATCTTTTCTGTTCATATTACTTAAACAATGGTGGAAAAGGTGGAAAGACAGCACTTGTGTACACGCTTATTGCATCAATGCTCAGTTTCATCAGCTATATTGCCGGTCTTCTTATCTATGTAGCTTCAATGCAGGAGCTGCCTCTGATTCAAATGTTTATCGCCGCTCAACTTGCTTTAATCCGATTCATTTTTTCAAATGATATCAAAATATTCTTACCAGAAATTGCTATTCTTGTGATTGGCTTATTTTTTAACCCATTCAAAGTCATTTACAAGAAAGATCTTATCCCTGATGTCATAGAAGCAATGAAAACAAAAGTGAAACGCATTGAACTGGATGATCGTTTCAACTACTTTGAAAAACTTGACCAACAATAACACAAAAACAGCGGTATTCATAACCGCTGTTTTCTTATTTCTTAATTTTTTGAAGAATGCGGAATATCATCGCAAACAATGGATAGTTCCATTTTCTTACCAGTGAGAAATAACGATTCTTCAACCCTGGAAGAGTCTTTAAATATGGATTTTTCATGTATTCAGGGAAATTCTCTGATAAAACACGATAACTCATCTCAAGTGTTTCATTTCTTAACTTCTTGTCTTTGATTTGTACACTTCTCAAGAATGAATTTCCTAAAAAGAACTTTGTAAACAGATATTCAAGCTCACACTTGTACTGTTCATACAGACCATTTTTCTGATAGAAGTCAAGAATCGACTCAAAGACATGAACCATATCCTTCACTTTTTCATTGTGATTGTGAGTGATGGATCCTTCACGCTGCACATAATGCACAAAAGGTTCTTCCACAAACACCACTTTTCTGACATAAGGCGCCAGACAGTACAGGAAATAGGCATCTTCATAGCGATAGCCTGTAGGAAACTGCAATGGAACCGTACGAATCCAACCTGTACGATAAAGTTTATTCCAAAGCGTTGCCATCTGTGAAACCATCATCTGTTTTCCAGCTTCATATGGTCCATCAATCCCCAGAGTTTTATTGGTTTCTGAATATTCCCAATAGAACTGAGAAACAGCTACATCTGCATTTTCTTTTTCAATCGCATTCAGAAGCTTCTCAAACATATCAGACTCTGCATAGTCATCACTGTCCAGAAAGCCAAAATAAGGTGTATTTACTTTAGAAAGACCAAAATTACGCACATCCGCAATGCCACCATTTGGTTTGATATAAGCATCAATCAAATCAGGATACTGTTCCTTATAACGATCAATAATCATCTGTGAATGATCTGGTGATGAATCATTGACCACAATGACTTTTACAGGAATCGTCTGGTGAACCAGACTGTCCAGACACTTGTCCAGATATTTTTCCACGCCCCACACAGGGACAATGACGCTAATCTTCATTGACTTTCTCCTTTTCACACAACTTTATCAGCAGTGTCCCCACTAAAAATGCCATGAAAATATTAGAAGAAAACTCATCCAATGTATGACCACTCATATAAGCTGAAGCAAGTCCAAAGCACAACGACATGGCATACACTAGAATATCGGTTCTAAACGTTTTCTTAAACTTCTTTAACACAAGGAATACACCATAAGCAGTAATCAGCAGCCATGGCGAAACAATCAGTGCCCATCCAATGTATCCAAAAGAATAAAACTGCTGCACAAAATCCTGTTCCAATGTCATGGAGCCATTCATAATATGTGAGTATCCCAACCCCAGCATATGATCAACATCAGGATGAGGTGTCTCTTCCCACTTGTATTGAATAAACAAGGACTGAATCTGTCTTCCATTTACTCGCTCATAAAATGGCACATTAAACAAAAGATCAAGCCAGAAATAAGCATCATGCTTGTACATATACCAATCCATAAAATACGCTTTTGGAAGATATGACATCAGATTGGAACGGATACCATAGGCTTCAAACTGATAAATCAAAGCAGGATCACTTTTTGTTTTCGCTAAAGCAAGATCTGCTTCTACCCCTTCTCTTCCTTCATCCACCAGATAATCATCTTCCAGAATGATCAACTCATGTTCAGCTGCAATCTTCTGATTAATAACAGCAGGGCTGTAAGGAAGAATCACAGCACATACCACAAGCATCAATACAGGTAAAACCAGTGCAGTTTTCTTTAATGTATCTGTCTTCATCATCAATGAACTGAACAGATAAACAAACAGGAATCCTGCAGGTGCAAGCAATGCTCCATATGTTGCAACTCGTGTTGAAAGCATAATCATTGCCAAAGAATGAACAAGAATCAGACTGCCAATGCCAATCTTTTCTTTCTTGTTTGATGCCTTAGAGAAGTAGTAATACAGAAGCGGTAAAACCATGAACATTAAAATCCCAATGGTATTCCCTTCCTCAAAGAAGAACTTGCTGGCAAGAGTTCGAGGATGATACAAATCATAAGTCCCATCCACAAACCATGACAGAAAATTCAGCTGAGTATACCCTTCATAAGTAGACTTTCCAAACACAAACAAGTTGCCAAAGAAAATAGGAATACTGATCACAGCAGATGAAATCAAAGCTGTCCACTTCATATGTTCTTCCTTTAAATCTGACTTCACAAATAAATACATCAGAAAATAAGGGATCGTCATCGTAAACACATAAATGAATTCATCAGAAATTTCAAAATAGAAATGATTCGGTAAATAAAGACCTGAATGAATTCCTTTAACATTAAGACAATGCAGGACAAAATAAAGTGCTAATACTGCAAGATATCCAAATGACACAATTAAAGTTTTCTTTTTCTTTCGATCAAACAACAGAAAACCCAATGCAATTGTCAAAGGAATGATAATAAAACGAAAAATAGTCGAAGGACGTGGAAGTCCTACTGAATCAAGCATTGGATAAATCAGATAATCCAACTCAATAATCGGCTGAAGCGCAATCAAAAGCACAAGAAAAATCTGATAATTCCCTTTTGTGAGATATTTCTTCATAAGGACCTCATTTCTTCTTTGATGACCATTTCACGATGATAGACATCGTAATATAGTTCAATGGAATTGTAATTGGCAACGCCAAAGCTTTGGCAATCATCTTTGGTGCATGCAGCACATCCACTAAAATCACTGTAAAAATCATGTTGAGCAATGTTCCTGGCACATAACTCAATGGGAATGTTACAAATGACTTGAGACTTACAGGCTGATGATATGTAAATCTCATATTGAGAAAGTAGGATGCAATCATTGTTAGACAATCTCCCAAAAGACTTGCGATTGCAACGTCAAAACCAAGACTTACAAACAGCATGTAAATCAAAACAGATCCAATGGTGTTCATCGCACCAATCAATCCAAAAGTTAAGAACTGTTTATTCAAGAATTTCTTTTTTATCAATTCAAACATAAGAACCTTCACTTTCTATACAGCAGTTTTACACACCATAGCTGATTGTGCTGCAGAAGCCAGAACACCAATCTTGCTTTGATAGAATACATTCCAAAATCCTGATATGTTCTCCATGCAGGGAAATATTCATCCAAACACTGGATGTTCTTTTTCATATAGGTTACAAAATCATCAGAACTATCTTTAATACGTAAAGTTGTCAGAAAAAGGCCATGCTGAATGTACATTTTCTGAACTTCCTTAGAAATCTGATGACCTTCGAAAGCATTTTCAATCATTCGAATTGCTTTGTAAATATCAAAGACTTTTTCATTGATGGTATGAGCAATACTGCTTTCTCTTTGCAGATAATAATAAAGATTTGCGTTCAGTTTAACAACTGATTTAGCTTTTGCCATAACAACAGGAATTGTTGCCAGATCTTCATACCACATCCCTCTAGGAAATTGAATATCTTTAAACAGGGATGTTTTAAACATCTTATTGCAAGCGCTGTTGTTGATCAGAATTACTTCAGGGTTATCGGCAAATGAAAGCTGGTCAAAATCACCGCCGGATGCATTTGTGGTATGATCAGAATACACATACATCATATCAAAAACAACTACTTCAGCCTGAGTTTCTTCTACTTTTTTAACACACAGTTCAATTGCATCAAGCGCAAGTGTATCATCGCTGTCCACAAACAGACAGTATTCCCCTGTTGCGTAGTTCAAACCATAATTTCGAGCGTCACTTAATCCGCCATTTTCTTTATAAAGACAGACAATGCGATGATCTTTTGCTGCATATTCCTCCATGATTTGATCACAATGGTCTTTAGAACCATCATTCACAAGAAGAATTTCAAGATTACCATATGTCTGATGAATCAGCGATTCAATGCACTTGGCCAGATATTGTTCAACATTGTAAATTGGTACAATTATACTTACTTTCATAAATTACCTCCAAGTACCCTATTCTAAAATATTTTACATGAAATCAGTGCGAAATAAAAGATTTGACTTGCGTCAAATCTTAAAAACGATAATAAATAAACGGATTATACGAATTGTTGACAAGCAGAACAATGCACCAGAACAACACTACAATCAGTGCAAGATCAATCAGGATACTTCCTGCTTTGTACTGATCCAGTTTCTTTTGAACAACTTTAAACCAAGGCACACTGCAGATTACCCCTGCACAGAAATATGGCCACAAATACAATATTCTCAATTGACTGAGCTGTGTAAGACTCATCAAAGGCGCTGGTGTAAACATGGTCTTTAACATCACTGCAATCTGTTCAAATGAACTTGAGTTAAACAAAACCCACCCTACTACAATCAAAAGCAGAGCATAAACATGACGAACAACAGCTGGTACTTTGTTTAAAGCTTTCAACATAAACATTTTTTCTGCAATCAGAATAATTGCAAAATAGAAACCCCAGAGAATAAAATTCCAGGCAGCTCCATGCCACAATCCAGTCAAAGACCAGACAACCAGAAGATTCAACAGCTGGCGCTTTAATCCTTTGCGATTTCCCCCTAATGGAATGTAGACATAATCCTTAAACCAGGTTGACAATGAAATATGCCATCTTCTCCAGAAGTCTGTGATGCTGTTGGAAATGTATGGATAATTGAAATTCTCAAGAAAATCAAAACCAAACATTTTACCAAGCCCAATTGCCATATCACTATATCCACCAAAATCATAATAAATCTGGAGTGTATATGCCAGTGCACCTAACCACGCAAGTGTAAAATTCAACTGATCAAGAGGCGTTTCTACAAAAACCAGATTGGAAATAATTGCGACATTGTTGGAAATAATTACTTTCTTTCCTAAACCAATCAAAAATCTGCGAATCCCTTCATACAGATGATCCCAGTTTTCCTTACGCGAAACAAGCTGTTCTTCAATTGTCTGATAACGAACAATCGGACCTGCAACCAACTGAGGAAACAGTGCTACATATGTACACAAAAGCAGAAAACTTTTCTGTTCTTCCACTTCTTTGCGATATACATCAATCACATAGGACATGACCTGAAACAGGTAGAAGCTGATACCGATTGGAAGAACAACGTTGCTTGAAAAATTAGTGTGAAACAAAGCATTGATATTGTTCAGAGTAAAATTAAAATATTTGTAATAAAATAACGTACCCAAGTCAATACCAACTACCACAAGCAACCAGAACAAACGTTTTTTTCCTTCATGTCTGTTCATCACTAATGTAAGCAGGTAATTGCTGAAAAGCAGAAACAGCATCAATAAGATCAGTTTCGGTTCAGCCCA
>JAFYOL010000115.1 GCA_017560205.1 Erysipelotrichaceae bacterium
TAACGGATTTATCAAAAGTGAGCTGCGTTGTAGTTTCTGGATAAAGAACAGTACTTGTTTCAGGACGGGTAAACTGCACATCAACTTCAATGATTTCATCATCCAGTTCACAAAGATTGATTTTGTGGGTGTTCTCATAAATGTATCTGTATACGTTGACTGCATCCAGTAAATGATAGGGTGTCGTAGAGACTGGAGCGTGTGCTGTAATCAGTATCAGGTCTCTTCCATCTTTGGAAGACAGTGAGGCAAGACACAGACCTGCAGGATTCGTGTATCCTGTTTTACCTCCCAGAATCAGTTGAGCATCTTCTTTATTTAAACGTTTAAATAAAGTGCTGTTCATCTTCAGTTCTTTATGTTTTGTGCCGCTTGTGGCAATATATTCCTTTGTGGTGAAGATTTCATAGAAGTCTTCATTGTTTAAACAGTACTGCATTAACTTTAACAGGTCATTCAGTGTTGTGACATGATTTTTATCATGAAGACCTG
The DNA here is from genome assembly GCA_017560205.1 of Erysipelotrichaceae bacterium. Classification (GTDB taxonomy): domain Bacteria; phylum Bacillota_I; class Bacilli_A; order Erysipelotrichales; family Erysipelotrichaceae; genus RGIG1896. The sequence goes on from JAFYOL010000115.1 coordinate 493, forward strand.
TTGTATTGACAAAATGTGTGTCTTTCATGTTCAATTGCTGTGCTTTTTCATTCATCAGCTGAACAAAAGCTTCTTCTGAACCTGCGGTTTTGATAGCTAAAGCACGTGTGCATTCTGCACCAGAGGGAAGAAATAAACCGTACAGACAATCTTTGACTGAGACTTGTTCATTGCAGGAAAAGCCGGCTAAAGAAGCATTGGCTTCATAAAGGCCTTTAAACACTTCATAATCCAATGTCAGCATTTCATCATGATCATCAACATTTTCCAGTGCGATAATCAGCGTCATCATTTTTGTCATGGATGCCGGATAAATCAGTTCATCTGCGCCTTGCTGCAAAAGAATCTGCTGGTTATCCGCATCAATCAACAAATAATAGTCACTTTCAAGTTCTATCTCTTCAGCGTGTACTGGAAGAATCATGCACAACATCATCAGCATGCAAATCAGTATTTTTTTCATGTGTTTCACCATGATTCATTTTAACACAAAATAAAAAGTCAGTTATCTGACTTTTTTTGATTTCTGATATTTAATGAAATTGATGAGATCTTTCTGATCTGCTTCATTCCATTGAGCATAATCGTCCAGAAGTTCAAGAACTTCCAGAGCACCGTTTTCCAGAACAATGTCATACGTTGTCTTGGAATCATCAAAGAAATATGCTGGTGGAACATCCAGTTTTTCACACAGCAGCATGATGTTTTCATAACAAGGGTTCTTTCTTTCCTGTTCGATGGCATAAACAAATGATGCACTGAAACCTGTCATAGCTGCAATATCTTTGACAGTGAGCTTTTTCGCTTTACGAAGTTTTTTTAGTTTCTTTCCGATTTTCTGCATAATCTACTCCTGATTATTCCATATGGATAGAATCATCATAAATAATTTTACAAACAGTAGAAAGTTAGTTCATCTATTAGGGTAAATTTAGTTTATATGTATATACTATAGGTATAAAACGTATCGTTTACGTATTGTTTCTGTTTATGATATACTTGATTTAATTGAAGGAGATTTACTTATGAATATTGAAAAGACATGGGAACTGCTCAATGACATTTATTTTGTGCGCATGGGTGGTACTGAAGAAGAACTGAAGGCAGCACGTATCATTCAGGATTATCTGAGTGAACTGGGGCTTGAAAGCCGCATTGAAGATTTTGAAGTGGAAATGGATACAATTGAACATGCTGAACTGAAAGTTACCAAGCCTTATGAAAAGACTTATGAATGCACAGGATACAAGGGTGCACTCAATACACCTGAAGAAGGTCTGACAAAGAAACTGGTTTATTTTGAACAGGATAATGCAGTCATTGGAAAGATGGCTAAGGATGCAATTCTTTTGTGCAATGGTTACATTACACTGAGAAGCTTCCCTAAAATTGCTAAACATCAGCCTGCAGGTTTTATCACTTATAATGGCAATATCGATACTGCACGCGAAGATGTGGATCTGGGAGAAAGAGAATTCAGAAGTGTTCTGAATAAATATGGACAGATGCCAGGTGTCAACATTAAAATCCATGATGCGATGGAAATGCTGGAACTGGGTGCTGAAGAAGTTCAGATTAAGCTGAAAGGATCTTTGGCTAAGGGGATTTCACGCAATGTTGTGTGTGATATTCCAGGCAAGAGTGATGAAGTGGTCATCTGTACTGCACATTATGATTCATCATCTTTCTCAAAAGGTGCATATGATAATGGAACTGGTGCTGTCTGCCTGTATGGTATGGCTCAGTACTTTGCAAAACATCAGCCTGAACGTACAATTCGTTTAGTATGGTGCGGTTCAGAAGAAAGAGGTCTTTTAGGGTCTCATGCCTACATTGCGGATCATCCTGAAGAACTGGATAAGATTGTGATGAATGTCAATATCGATATGATTGGTTCAACAATGGGTAAGCGTATTGCCGTTTGTACAAGTGAAATGGGTCTTGTGAATTATATTGATTATGATGCAAAAATCAAGGGATTCCCAATTGAAGTGTCTCAGGGAGTTTATTCAAGTGATTCTACTCCATTTGCGGATAAGAATATTCCTGCAGTATCTTTTGCAAGAATTACGCCTCCAGGTGGTGGAGAAATCCATTCTCGTCATGATGTAATTGAACATCTGTCTAAGCGTTATCTGGATGAAGATATCCGTTATATCGTTCAGTTTACAGAACAGATGGCTACTGCTTATGTTTGTCCTGCTAAAAAGGAAATGCCTGAAAACATGAGAAAAGAACTGGATAATGATCGGGGAAAAAGCGAAGTGAAATAAGAAGTGGAAGCATGAAATCAGATTTCATGCTTCTTTTCTTTTGTGAAAACGATGACAAAAGAAACTTTTGACTTTATTTATAGGGGTTGTTGAGGTATAATAGATGTGCAATAAATACTAGAGGAGGACTATATAAAATGCCAAGTATTATTGATGTTTATGCACGCGAAGTAATCGACTCACGTGGTAATCCAACTGTTGAAGTCGAAGTTACTACTGAATCAGGCGCATTTGGACGCGCTATGGTACCATCAGGTGCTTCTACTGGTGAAAGAGAAGCTCTGGAACTCCGTGATGGAGATAAGACACGCTTTTTGGGTAAGGGTGTTACAAAGGCTGTAAGCAACGTTAACGACATCATCGCTGACGCTGTTCTGGGTATGGATGTTACAGACCAGAATGCAATCGATAAAGTGATGCTGGAACTGGACGGTACAGATTTCAAGTCTAAGCTGGGTGCTAATGCAATCCTGGGTGTTTCTATGGCTTGCGCACGTGCTGCTGCTGACTACTATGATATGCCACTGTACAAGTATTTCGGTGGTTTCAATGGTAAGACTCTGCCAGTACCAATGATGAACGTTCTGAACGGTGGTTCACACGCTGACTCTACTGTTGACTTCCAGGAATTCATGATTATGCCAGTTGGTGCTAAGAGCATTAAAGAAGCTCTGCGTATGGGTGCTGAAACTTTCCACAACCTGCGTAAAGTTCTGAAGAGCAAGGGTTACAACACTAACGTTGGTGACGAAGGTGGTTTCGCTCCAAGCTGTGTTGAAGGTAACGAAGAACCTCTGAAGCTGATCGTTGAAGCTATCGAGCTGGCTGGTTATGTACCAGGTAAGGATATCTGCATCGCTATGGACGTTGCTGCATCTGAATTCTATAACACAGAAACTAAGCAGTACGAACTGGAAAAGAGTGGCCAGGGTATCAAGACTACAGACGAAATGATCGATATGTATGCAGAATGGTGCGAAAAGTATCCAATCGTATCTATCGAAGATGGTCTGGGAGAAAGAGACTGGGACGGATGGAAGAAGCTCACTGACAGACTGGGTGACAAGATCCAGCTGGTTGGTGACGACCTGTTCGTTACAAACCCTCGTATCCTGAAAGAAGGTATCGAAAAGGGTATCGCTAACTCAATCCTGATCAAGGTTAACCAGATCGGTTCTCTGACTGAAACTTTCGACGCTATCGAAATGGCTAAGAAGGCTGGATACACTTGCGTAGTATCTCACAGATCAGGTGAAACTGAAGATACAACAATCGCTGACATCGCTGTTGGTTTGAATGCTGGTCAGATCAAGACTGGTTCTATGAGCCGTACAGACCGTATCGCTAAGTACAATCAGCTGCTCCGCATCGAAGATGAACTGGGTGCAATCGCTGAATACCAGGGTATGGACTGCTTCTACAACGTTAAGTAGTAGACTCAAGTTTGTTGCATAAAGGAATCTCAATTTGAGATTCCTTTTTCTTTTTTGAGGTCAAATGTGATATGATAAATATGGTGAGATTATGAAAAGAATTGCGAAATTTGAAAAAGTAAGTTATGAACAGTTCGAGAAAGATTATATCGACTGTATTGGTGAAACTAGTGAAAATATCAGAGAAATCTATGATGGAATCAAACTTCCTAAAAGAGCGACGACAGGTTCTGCAGGTTATGATTACTATAGTCCAATTGATCTGACACTGAAACCAGGTGAAACAGTGAAGATTCCTACTGGAATTCGATGCCGTATGGAAAATGGGTGGGTTCTGATGAACTATCCACGCTCAGGGCTGGGTTTCAAATATCGTCTTCAGCTGAACAATACAGTAGGTGTCATTGACTCAGATTATTATGGATCTTCTAATGAAGGTCATATCATGTCGAAAATGACCAATGATTCCAATGAAGGAAAAGTTGTAGAAATCAAGAAAGGAACTGGGTTCATTCAGGGAATTTTCATGGAGTTTGGTATCTGTGAAGATGATGATGTGGATGCAGTTCGTGATGGCGGTTTTGGCTCAACAACTGCGAAATAAGGAGAGACAAGTATGAATTACGCACGTGATTGTATTGAATTTATGAATGAATCGCTGACATGTTTTCATGCAGCGAAGGAAATTGCCAGACGTCTGGAAGAGGCTGGTTATGTGTTTTTGAAGGAGCAGGATAGCTGGGATATTGCCAAGGGTGGTAAATACTACACCATGCGCAACCAAAGCAGCGTGCTTGCCTTCAACATTGGTGAAAAGGTTGAAAAGCCTGTGTTTGCGATGAGTGCTTCTCATTCAGATTCGCCTGTCTTTAAAGTAAAACCGAATGCTGTGCTCAATCGTGGAGGTATGGTTCGCTTGAATGTAGAGGCTTATGGCGGTATGATTATGAGCAGCTGGATGGATCGTCCTTTGGCATTGGCTGGAAGGGTTCTGGTCAAGAAAGAAACAGGGTTTGAATCTCGTTTGTTTGCGAAGAAAGACTGCTGCATGATGCCGAATATGGCAATTCATCTGAATCGTGGAGCTAACGAAGGACAGAAGTTTAATGTTCAGGTGGATATGCTTCCGGTAGTCGCATTGAATGAAAAAGAATTTAATTTTTCTCAGTATCTGGCTGATGAAATGCAGGTGTCAAAAGAAGATATCCTGGGATATGATCTGGTGATTACTAATGGCGATTCAGGCAAGCTGTGGGGATCAAAGGAAGAATTCATTACAAGTGCTCGTCTGGATGATCTTGAATGTGCTTATGGGACACTTCAGGGCTTTCTTGAAGGGGCAAATCCAGAAAGAATCAATGTGTACTGCTGCTTCGATAATGAAGAAGTGGGAAGCCGTACACGTCAGGGAGCTGATTCCACTTTGTTGAGTGGGACATTGTCACGTATCTGTGCATCTTTAGGCTATACAGAAGCACAGCTTGTACAGGGAATTACAGAAAGCTTTATGGTTTCTGCAGACAATGCGCAGGGATTCCATCCAAATCATCCTGAGCTTTCTGATGAAGGCAACAATGTCAAGCTGAATCAGGGTGTTGTGATTAAATTCAATGCGGCTCAGAGCTATACAAGTGACTCTTTCAGTTCTTGTGTGTTAAAATGTCTGGCAGAGAAAGCCAATGTTCCAGTACAGGTTTATACAAATCGTTCTGACCAGAGAGGTGGAGGAACATTAGGAAATGTA
>JAFYOL010000116.1 GCA_017560205.1 Erysipelotrichaceae bacterium
CTGTTTAGACATGTGCGTTTTACTTATCGTACAGAAATTCTTTCTGATTATTCTTTTGAACTTGATGATGAAGGTCATCCATACTGGATTATTTCTGTTGTGAAACCTGAAATCGGTTGGTTTGGTGGTCTTGATGCCTGTGCTGTGATCGTTGTAGATCCGTATACTGGCGATATGATCAAGTATGAGGAAGAAGATATCCCAACCTGGATTGACCGTGTACAGCCAACAGAATTGGCCTGGGCACAGATTGATAACTGGGGATATTATGTTAATGGGCTTTTGAACACGATGTTTGGACAGAAAGACATGCTTCAGACAACAGATGGCTACAACTATGTCAACATTGATACAGATACCTACATTTTCTCAGGTTTGACATCTGTTGGTGCTGACCAGTCCATCAGCGGCTTTGCGTTGATTAATCTGCGCACAAAAGAAGCAAGCTATATCAAAGTAGGGGGAGCTAATGAATACTCTGCTATGAGCTCTGCAGAAGGTCAGGTGCAGCATTTAGGATACAACGCAACATTCCCAATCCTGTTGAATGTAGGATCTGAGGCAACATACTTTGTATCCTTGAAAGATGCAGAAGAACTGGTCAAGATGTACAGCTTTGTCAATGTTTCTGACTATTCCATTGTAGGCGTTGGTGAAACAGTTTCTAAAGCATATACTGACTATGTCAAAAAACTTTCACAGGCAGGAAAAAACAACACTCCAGATTCATCAGCAATGATTGAAGTAACTGGTCATGTCAAATCCATTGAAATGGCTATGATTGATGGTACAAGCTGGTATTACATTACATTGGAAGACCATAATCAGCTCTATCTTGCATCGATTGAAATCTCCAATGAATTGCCTTTAACAAAGGCTGGGGACATTGTTTCCATTAAAATGATCAACACTCAAAACAACACTTGTACACTGGAAAGTTTTGATCATCTTTCCTATGATTTTGATTGATTTTTCTTCAAAATTAGTGATTGTACTGACGAATATTCGATGTTATAATACTCGAGTACGAATTGGAGGTAGTTAACATGAGTACAGTAATGAATAAGAAAACTTTGGCTGAAGCAGTAGCAGTTCAGACTGGTATGACAAAGAAAGCTGCAACTGAAACAGTAGAACTCGTATTTGATATGATGGCTGAAACTCTGAAAAACGGTGGTAAAGTTGATATCAGCGGTTTCGGTAAGTTTGAAGTAAAGGTACGTGCTGAACGTGTTGGAATCAATCCTGCAACTAAGGAAAAGATTATGGTTCCTGCAAGCAAGACTCCAGGCTTCAAAGCTAGCAAGTCACTGAAAGACGCAGTTAAATAAATCTAAAAAGAAGCTTCGGCTTCTTTTTATGTTACACAGTACAAAAGATGTAAAATACAACGTAATAAAACTGTGGTATACTAAAACCACGGAAAGGATGATGAGATGAACAACTTTCTCTATATTTTAGCTTTAGTTCTTGTTGTATGGGCCCAATTTAAAGTGAATGGTGCTTATGCAAGATATCGCAATGTCGCAACCAGACGAGGATATCGCGGTGTTGAAGCTGCATGTATGATTTTGAATCAGAATGGACTTCACGACGTAAAAATTGAAGTGACTACAGGAGGGGAACTCTCTGACCATTATGATCCTCAAACCAATACAGTGCGTTTAAGCAGAGATGTTTACTATAACGATTCCATTGCATCAGTGGCAATTTCCGCACATGAAGTCGGTCACGCGATCCAGCATGCAACCAACTATGGTTTTATTGGACTTAGAAACATGATTCTTCCATATGCCATGATTTCAAGCAAACTGGGATGGACAATTCTGTTTTTAGGAATCATGTTTACATTGGATTCTTTGTTTTATATCGGTATTATCATGTTGTGTGTGATTGCACTGTTTCAGCTGATTACATTACCGGTTGAGCTGAATGCGTCAAAACGTGCTTTAACACTTCTTGAATCCAATGGAATCATTCTTACAGAAGAAAAAAGAGATTGCAAAGCCATGTTGTCAGCTGCAGCATTCACATACATCGCTGCATTGATTTCAACATTGTTACAGATTTTACGCCTGTTAGGCAGAAGAAGACGCGATTAATCATCGCGTTTTTTTTATATAAAAAAACTGATCTTTTCGATCAGTTCTGGAAGAAATGTTTATTTTTGCAGATGTAATATGTCATGAAAATGTCTACAAATGGAATTTGAAATCCACCGCCTAATGCAATGTTGGAACAAATCATCAAGACAGTCAGTCCCATTAAAATCATCTGAAGCAATACTGTCTGTTTTCTTAATTGAATTATAAGAAGGGCAATTCCTAAACACAACACAATCGATGCAATGCTTAACAATCCATAAAACAGATAACCATTGGTCATAAGTATCATAAGATTTTCAATTGACAAAAGAAGCAGTCCAGAAGAAAGTCCCATGCGAATCAAATTGAAAATCATGATTCCTTTAAACACCTTATCTTCAACCTGCATAAGATTTGAGTAATTTGAATTTTCTAAATTATTGTATTCACTCATATTTTATCCTCCTATCTTGATTTAGATGATATAAGTTTACTTGAAATTTAAAACAATTTCAACTCTTATGATTGGTTTGTATGCTTAATTGAAATAACTCGTATTAAGGACTAAATGTTTTCTTTATAAAGCAAATAACGAAAAGCTAGATAAGATACAATACTATCAAATAACATATATTCAGTTTTTCCTAGAGCATAGAAGATTGAATCAAATACATTTTGAAATGCATAAAATACATATTCATATCATTTTATGTATATTTTTACCATTGGTCAAAAATACAATTAACCACTTTTACTAAACTTCCATAGCATTTTCGACTATCGGTGCTATAATTTAAACACATAACAACAAAGGAAGACTAAAGATGGAAATTCGATTAGGTGAAAGTATTCGTAAATTACGTAAACAAGCTGGCTTAACTCAAGAACAGCTTGCAGAAGCCTTGTTTGTGTCAGTCAGTGCAGTTCATAAATGGGAATCCAATAAAGCTGCTCCAGAATTGGAAACCTTAGTGGAAATTGCAGAGTTTTTCGAAACTTCTGTTGATGCTCTGTTGAACTATGGCTGGCAGAAATTGAATATGGGGCAGACCGCAGAACAAATTAAATTATTAAAGAGTGAACGCAACTTTGAAGAGGGCGTGCGTTTTGTAGAACGTGCTTTACAGAAATATCCTCATAGTTTTGATGTAGTCTATGAAAGTGCAATGTTTTATTATA
>JAFYOL010000117.1 GCA_017560205.1 Erysipelotrichaceae bacterium
ATACCCTTTCAACACAACATACTGAAACAATACATTATGAAAAATATCTTCAACAAACTGTTCTGATAAATGTGGATTCTGTTCAGTGATCTTAATCGCATATCCTACTTCATCGTATCTTCTCAAAAAATCATATAAATCACAGATTTTTCTATAATTTGGATTCTTTTTTAGAATGTTTGTCTTAATCAAGTTACCTCGAACACGATTTAATCGAGACATCTGTTGAGCATATGCAGTATTCATAAACGCCAATAAAAGACGATGCAAACGTTCAATACGAGAAAGAATATCACCATTCTTTTCATCGACATCCAGCGCACTGTCTTTTGTTTTCACATGCATAAATGTGTCAAAATGGACTAATTCAACAGCAGTTTCGAGATTAGTACTTACTTTTAACTTTGCACCAAACTCATCTCCCATTGCTTCAAACAAGGCATTATAGCGAATTTCAACAAATCGATGAGCCATTTCAATCGTTGTATAAACTAGACGATTTTCATATAAATCTTCAGAGTCTTCACGATATTTCTGCATCAATCGACTTGGGCGTACATCTCCTGTTTCTTCATTAAAATCTTCAACAAGCTGCCCATGTTGTGCTAAATGGCGGACCACATCAGAACCCGCCTTTTTTGCATTAGCAATGTTTACAATCAATTCGTCTTCACGAATGATATTACGAGGAGAAGCGACAATCAGCTGCATCGCATTGATACTCTGTTCAATCGCTTCTACCCATCTTACGTCAACGATTTTCTCCATTCTGCGATTGGAGAACTGAATTTCGTTTTCAGCTCTGGACATCGCATCCATGAAGAATTCATAAAATTCTGTACTTCCAATAGCACGACGTACACTTTTAGTAAACTTCGTATAAATTGGATCAATTAATGAACTCTTATTTGTGTTCTTATCCTGAGCCACTACAAAATTCTCCTTTCGTTAGTTATTCTTCTTCAAATACTCAACGTATTCTTTACAAATTGCCATCTGGTCTTTTCCAAATGTCTTATCCAAATAATCCTGGAACTTTGTCAGTTCGTCTTTCATGAATCCTAGACTCAATGATTCAAACTTACGAAGTACCTTTTTGGCAATAATAAAGTCAATAGCTTCAATTTCAGTACCACCACATGCAATGTAACAAGGCACATAATCACGAAGCTGCTTCATAATTCGGTTACCAAACGCTAAGCGGAAGTATTTAATCAAATACTGATTAACCTTTTCAAGTTTATCAAGCATTTCATCAGATACCGGATATTTACTCTTAGCTTCATCAAACATTTCAATCAGATGATCTGTTGAAATCTCAATAGCTTCCACCGGTTCACACTCAAATGCTTCTGCACGTGTATCCAAGTCAATTGGAATAGCACGGTCATATACTTTATCCGATACAGCAAACGTAGAGTCGTCATTGTTGATTGTACCGATAAACCAAGTGTTATTTGGAATAGGAATTTTACCCTGATTAATCAGACATGGGTCATTGTCCCAAATAGAGTTGACTACGTCAATTTTCCATTCAGATTCCAAAGGCATTTCCAGAATCGATAACATTTCAGCAAAATAATATTCAACACGTGCAATGTTCATTTCATCGAGAATGATCATGTGAGGTGTACGATAGTAATTCGCTTCATAGACTGCTTTTAAGAAATCTGTTTCTGTATATCGTTTCGTAAATTCATTGAAATAACCATATAACTCTGTACGTTCACGCCATGCTGGCTGAACAGAAACTACAGTCGTATCAATTTTAACAAATTTCCCAAATGCATACGGTAACGATGTTTTCCCTGTCCCGGAAATCCCCTGCAGGATGACAATTCTTGCTGCACCAAGTGAAGCAATGAAATGACGAATCAGACGAGTTTCATAATACAATTTCAACTGTGATGAAGCAAATCTGTGGAATTGATCACAGAATTCTTCAAGCGTAATATCATTGTCATATACAGGAACCGTTTTATTCAACTTGTAATAGTTATCCACTTCAGTCAGACGGAAGAATCGGCTGTCTGATGGATCTATACATGGAGAATCAACTGTATTACGATTTGTATTCACTGGAAGCACTTCTGTACCTTCAGTATTGTCGTCTTCAACAGGACCTTTCGTTGGATCATACAATGCATCTGTAACATCCTTGACCTGATCTGGCTTTAACCCAAGTTCCGCAACTTTAAGTGCAAGAATCTTGTCTTTTTCATAATTTGCGCGAATCAAATCACGCTGCAGATTTTGTACCTGTTTCACCAAAGCATCATACTTCTTAACTGGTACATGAAACCTGAATATTTTTCTCAAAAGTTTAATGATTAGAAAGAACAACAATGCAATGAGTACAATCAAAGCAATATTTGCAACCACAACCATTACCATATCAGCTACTCCAAATTCTGGATAGTAATACTGAATCATTTCAATGCGCTGTGGAAAATTCAATAGATAACTGAAGAAATCAAAGATTGCTACAAGAACATCTAAAAAAGCCCTGAAGATCATTCCGAAATCTTGATAAAAATATTTCAGAAAGCTATCCATTTTTATTCAGCGTCCTTTGCCTTTTCTGTCATTTCAGCTAACAACTGAGCTTTTAACTCTTCACGAAGTTTCTCAAGCATAGCTGCTTCACGTTTTTTAAGTTCTTCTTCAATCATCTTTTCACGAAGAGAAGCTTCATTCTCAACTGTTTCTGTTGCTTCCTCAGTTGATTCAACTGTTTCTTCAACTATTTCTGTTGTTTCTTCTGTTAATTCTTCAACTGTTTCAGTTGTTTCTTCACTTGATTCAGTAGTCTCTTCTACTGCTTCTGC
>JAFYOL010000118.1 GCA_017560205.1 Erysipelotrichaceae bacterium
GATGCGGATATTGAGATCATTGATACTAAAAACGTTACGCTTGGTGCTCAGGTTCAGGCGCTTGAAGTTCTCCGCATGATTGATGCAGGATTCTCTTTTGAAGAAGTTGTATCAAAAGCTCGTGAAAATGTATCAAAAGTACGTCTGATTGCATTAATCAATACCCTTGAAAATCTGATTAAAGGTGGTCGACTTTCCAAGGTGGAAGGTGCTGTAGGTGCGCTGATTGCGATTAAACCATTCATCAGTGTTGATGAAGAAGGCAAGCTGGTTACTTTATCAAAGTCACGTGGTCTGCGTAAAGGCATCAGTACAATGGTTGAAACAATGAAGAATGATAATCTTGATGTTTCAAAACCAATGGTAACAGGATACACATACCTTGATGAAACTTTGAATCAGTTCCTTTCTGTTTGTGATGATGAACGTTTCAATCCAGAGATGAACTCCAATATTGGAGCTGTAGTTGGTACACATGCAGGTGCGAATGCATGTGCTGCAGCATATTTTGTCAAATAACATCCAAAAGATACTTCAATGAGGTATCTTTTCTTTTTGTCCTGCATACAGTGAAACAGCAAGGAGGATGTTATGGATACCAATCAGATACTTAAAAATATTGGACAGCGCTGCGGCGGTGATATCTATCTTGGTGTTGTAGGACCGGTAAGAAGTGGTAAATCCACATTTATTAAACAGTTTATGGAGATGGCGGTTTTACCAAAAGTCATTGATGAACAGGATAAAATGAGAATGAGAGATGAGCTTCCTCAAAGTGCTGAAGGCAAAACCATCATGACTACTGAACCTAAATTTGTGCCAAACAATGCCGCAATGATTCGTTTTGAGGATGGATTCAGTGTCAAAGTTCGTTTGATTGACTGTGTTGGTTATATGATTGAGGATGCCAAGGGTGTCACTGATGAAAATGGCATGAGAAAGGTCATTACACCATGGCTTTCTGAAAGTATTCCTTTTGATGAAGCCGCTAAGCTGGGTACTCAGAAAGTGATTCAGGATCATTCTACGATTGGGCTTGTCGTAACGACAGATGGATCAATTACGGATCTTTCAAGATCAAGCTATGCACCTGCTGAAAAACAGGTTATTGATGAACTGCTTCGTATCAATAAACCTTTTGTGATTTTAGTGAATTCAAAAGATCCTAAAAGTACAGTTTGTCAAAATGTCGTAAAAGAACTTGAAGCATACGCTGATGTTCCGGTACTTGCGCTGGCTTGTGATAAGCTCAATGAAGCTGATGTCCATGCGATTTTACGAAGTGCATTGTATGAGTTTCCTATCTCATCGATTGAAATGGAACTGCCTAAATGGGTCAATGTATTAAAAGAAGATCATTGGCTGAAACAGTCTTTGAACTCAACTATTGAAAATTGCATGATTCAGATTGAAAAACTTAAAGATGTTGAATTGATTACTGATTACCTCAATGAGAACGAATACATTGATGATGTGAATCTGGCTTGTGTAGAAACAGCTACTGGAGTGGCTACAGTCAACATTCATGTAAGAAATGGTTTATACAATCAGGTGATTACTGAGATTTTAGGTACAGAAATATCAGAAAAGTCTCAGCTTGTAGCGATTCTGCAGGATTTTTCAATTGCGAAGAAAGAATATGATTCAATCGCAAGTGCTCTTCAGATGGTCAAAACCACTGGCTATGGATTTGCATCTGCTCAGCTTAGTGAAATCCAGTTGTCAGATCCTGAACTGATTCGTCAACAGAGTCGCTATGGTGTGAAGATTAAGGCAGTTGCACCATCGATTCATATGATTAAAGTCGATGTAGAAAGTACTTTTGAGCCGATCATTGGAGCAAAGGCCCAAAGTGAAGAGTTGATTGATTATCTTAATCGTGATCCTGAGCATCCAGAAGTCATATGGGAGTCAGATATCTTTGGACGCAAGCTTTCTGATTTGATTAAAGATGGCATGAATCAGAAGTTGAGTATGATTCCGGATTCTGCAAGAATCAGACTGCAGAATGTGTTGAGCAAGCTTGTCAACAAAGGCAAAGGGAATGTGATTGCGATTGTTTTGTAGCACAGAAGGGGACTTCTGTGTTTTCTTTATGTTCTGTTTATGACATAATGATTTTAGAAAGCTGGTGTTTTATGGAATGTCGTCATTTTTATTGTCAATTGGATTATCGTCATATTGCCTATCCTTCACCATCCAGTGTTAATGGAAATATTGCGGATAATGGGTGTGGTGTATGCTGCGGCAGTATGGTCATAGAAGCCTTGTGTGAGCTTGATTTCCCGGTTGAGGTATGTGCACCATTCGCGAAGAAAAGCGGTGCACGTGAAGGTTTTGGTACGGATATGAGCATTTTTGCCCCGGCTATCTGCAAAGAGTTCAATCTGAATGTGATCAAGACAACCGATACGGATGAGGTCCTGCGTTTTCTGCAAAAGAAAAGAGGACTTGTGATTGCCAATACGGCAGGCAATCGTGAAGATTGGACTGGAGTTTTCTCTGATTCACGCCATTATGTCGTTGCAGTTGAGGCAAATGGAAATACAGTTGAAGTCTGGGATCCATTGTATCGTCCTGGACGCTATGATTGTGAAGGACGCAAAGGGAAGGTTCATATGGATGGATTTAAGGCTTATGCAGATTTCTCAGTTTTAGTGAATGACTGCAATGGTCGACCTTATTATTGTTTCTACAATAATAAAGAGGATTAGACATCCGCTTTGATCATTTCAAAAGCTTCGTCTAATCCTTTTTCTTTTATCCAGGTTAAATATGTTTTCATCAATGCTGCAGAATTTGGATGCATATAATCTTTATCTGTTCCATTCATAAAATAGTTATAGGCAGATTCATCAGTATATTTGTCTTTCTGATAAATCATGCATGCAGCAACACGGTCACAGATGGACTCTTTCAGATAATTCTTAGGCATTTCCACGCATTCCAGTACACCTTTGGTACGGTCCAGCCAGTATTCCCAATGATGCTTGTTTCTGCCTTTGTGATGCAGCCATCCTAATGAATATCCGAGTGCTTTTTTTTCAGCATCAATAGGGGAGCGATCACCCTGATAATATTTGAAACCAGCACTGAGTTCAACCCATGAGTATTTGGATAAATCATGCAGCAGTCCTTGTTTATATAATCCCATTTTGAAACAGAGCTGTGTGACTTTGATTTTATGACGGGTAATTGTACTTAAATGACCTGTTACACGTTGAAATAGATTCATTGTGATCCCTCCATCTGGTAAAATTATAGTCATAGAAAGAATTCTTTGTAAAGGAAAACAGTTTCGTCTTATTGAAAACTGTGGTAAAATAATACAAGGTTGGAGGTGTCTTATGAATCGACATCAGTTAAGAGAAAAATTAATGATTTGCATTTATCAGAGTCAGCTTCTGAAAAAGCCTTTATATGAAACAGTTGAAGACAACTTTGAAACTGCTTCAGACATTGAAGACTATGGCAAGAATCTGATTAAATCTGTTGCGAATGAAAAAGAACGTTTCATTGAATATATTAACGCAGTTTTGGAAGATTGGACATTTGATCGTCTGGGTTATCTGGAACAGTCTATTCTGCTGCTGGCTTGTGCAGAGTTTGACTGCAAGGAAATTTCTGCTCAGGTGATTATGGATGAAGCGATTAATCTGACAAAGAGTTATTGTGATGACAACACTTATAAACTGATCAACGGTGTATTGGATCGTCTATGAGAGAACGTGTGATTTCTGTCAGTCAGCTTGTCCGTTATCTGAAAGGTAAACTGGACAATGATGTACTGATTCAGAAAATACAGATTGAAGGAGAAATCAGTAACTTCACAGCCCATCGTAGTGGACATTGGTACTTTTCTTTGAAAGATGCACAGTCACGTATTAACTGTGTTATGTTTCAGACTTATGTGAAGGGTGTCAAGTTTGAACCTAAAAACGGTGACAAAGTCACTGTGATGTGCAGTACCAGTATTTTTGAAAGTGCTGGTCAGATTCAGTTGTATTGCACGATGATGAAGCCTTCTGGTGCAGGTGATCTTTATGTTCAGTTGGAACTTTTAAAGGCAAAGCTTGCAAAAGAGGGCCTTTTTTCACAGGAACATAAGAAAAAGCTTCCTGCATATCCAATGAGAATTGGTGTGATTGTCGGGGCAAATACAGCAGCACGTGAAGATATCATGATTACACTAGCGAAACGCTGGCCATGCGCTGAAGTTGTTGAGTTTCATTCTTTAGTGCAGGGAGATACAGCTCATTTGGAGCTGATTGCAGCGCTTTTAAGAGCTGATCAGGCTGATTGTGATGTCCTGATCTTAGCTCGTGGAGGAGGCTCTATTGAAGATCTGTGGGCCTTTAACAATGAAGATCTTGCACGTTATATCTATCATCTGAAAACTCCGATTGTGACAGGGGTTGGACATGAAGTGGATATAACGATTGCAGATTATGTTGCGGATGTACGTGCTGCTACACCAACAGCAGCGGCTCAGAGTGCTACACCGGATCTGCGTGAAGTACTGCAGCATATCACAGAAAACAAAAGACGTTTATGTACAGCTGTTGAGCAGAATCTTGTAAATCGTAAGGATCAGCTGACAGCTTATCAAAACAGAAGAGTACTGAATGAGCCTGAATTTATCTTGAATCAGCCTCAAATGAAACTGGATATTTTGACTTCAGCATTGCAGAATGCGATGAATCAGAAACTTCATGAAGCTTCATCAGTACGTAATACAGTCTTAAAATGTACACAATTGATGAATGATCAATTGAACAAACAGATGATGCTGATCCAGAATAAACAGCATCGTATGAATACAATGGTCCAGTTGAAGATGCAGAATCAGAAACTGAATCTTCATCACAGCATTCAAACGTTGGATGCTTACAGTCCATTAAAAATTCTGATGCGTGGATACAGCATTACGACAATTGAGAATCAGCCTGTATCATCAGTTTCACAGGTTGAAGTTGACGATAACGTACAGATACGTGTCAGTGATGGACAGATACTATGTAAAGTTTTAGACAAAGGAGAACTGTCATGAACGAAAACAAACCAACATTTGAATCATCCATGCAGCGTCTGGATGAAATTGTGAATCTTCTGGAAAAAAATCAATGTACACTGGATGAAAGTATTGCCTTGTTTGAAGAGGGACTGAAACTTTCGCAGGATTTAAGTGTACAGTTGAAAAGCTATGAAGATAAAGTAGCACGTTTACTGAAAGAAAGTGCTGGTGAGTAACATGACATTTGATGCTTATCTTGAACATTCGTTAGATACATTGACTGACAGCCGTGTTAAAGAAGCCATGCAGTATTCTTTGATGGCTCCAGGTAAACGTCTGCGTCCTAAGCTGGTTATTTTGACTGCTGAAGGATGTGGTGTTGAAGGGGTAAAAGCATATCCTGCAGCAGCTGCACTGGAAATGATTCATACGTATTCATTGATTCATGATGATCTGCCTGCAATGGATGATGATGATCTTCGTCGTGGACGCAAGACATGTCATGTTCAGTTTGATGAAGCAACTGCAATTTTAGCAGGGGATGGCTTGTTGACAGAGGCTTTTTCACATCTTGCTCAGGCAGATTACTCTGATTCCGTTAAAGCAGGGTGCATGAAAGTACTGGCACAGTGTGCAGGTGCTGATGGTATGGTTTTAGGTCAGATTCTTGATTTAACCAATGAAAACAATCCAGATTGTACCTATGAAACATTAAAACAGATTCACATCAACAAGACAGGTCGTCTGTTCAGCTGTGCGCTTCAGATGGGAGCGATTGTTGCAGGGGAAACAGATGAATGTAAACACCTTGAACAGATTGGACTTCTTTTGGGGCTTGCATTTCAGATACAGGATGATTTGCTTGATATCACAAGCACTTCAGAAATGATGGGGAAAACGATTGGCAAGGATGAAGCAAGTCATAAATCGACAACTTGTTCAATTTTAGGGATAGAAAAAAGCAGACTTCTGTTTGAAGAAGTCTATGCTGAGCTTTATCAGCAGTTAGGGGAATGCAGTTTTGATACAGCACAATTGAAGGCAATCTTTGATGCTATGAAGAATCGCCAGCGCTGATAGGAGTGTTCGTATGGATTTTAGTTTACTTCGTGATCCAAGTTATCTTAAAAAACTAAGCATTCAGGAAATGGAAAAATTAGCTGGAGAAATCCGGCGTTTTCTCATTGAAAGCGTATCGAAGACAGGTGGTCATCTTTCCAGCAATCTCGGTGTTGTGGAATTGACGATTGTGCTTCATTACGTTTTCAATTCACCAATTGATAAAATCTTCTTTGATGTTGGACATCAATGTTATGTTCATAAGATTTTGACAGGTCGTGCGCCAGAATTCGCCAAACTGAGACAGTTTAATGGACTTTCCGGTTTTCAGAAGCGCTGCGAGTCCAATCATGATGTATGGGAAGCTGGTCATTCTTCAACATCACTCTCTGCAGCATTAGGTATGGCTGTAGCACGTGATTTGAATCATGAGCATTATCATGTCGTTCCTGTGATTGGTGATGGTTCCATGTCTTCTGGCATGTCACTTGAAGCATTGAATCAGATTGGTGATGAAAAACGCAACCTGATTATTGTCTTTAATGACAACAACATGTCGATCTCACAGAATGTAGGTGCATTGACTCAAGGTTTTGCCAAGTTAAGATCATCAACAGGATATACTACATTTAAAACAGATCTGAAATCCAGACTGGATAAGAATACAATGGGAAAAACGGTTCTTAAATCCATGACGAAAGTCAAGGACTTCATTAAGCATGAAGTTGTTGATTCAGGTATTTTTGATGAGTTTGGTCTTGAATATATGGGACCAGTTGATGGTCATGACATTAAGAGTCTGATTCAGATTTTAGAAGTTGCGAAAAAACATGAAGGACCAGTGGTTGTTCATGTGTTAACAAAAAAAGGGAAGGGATACCCTTATTGCGAAAATGACAGTGAAGGAAAATGGCATGGAGTTTCTTCATTCAATGTACAGACAGGAAGTCCATATCATTCCATTCCACAGGGTCATTTGTCATGGAGTCAGATTGTCACTGAACCATTGGTGAAAATGGCGAAAGTTGATGAACGTATCTGCGCTATTACACCTGCCATGATTACAGGAAGTAAACTGGAAAAGTTCTTTGCGTTGTATCCAGAACGCAGTTTTGATTGTGGTATTGCGGAGGAACATGCCGCAACATTTGCTGCATCACTTGCATTATCAGGAAAACGTCCATTCCTGTGTCTGTATTCATCCTTCCTGCAGCGTGCCTATGATCAGATTAATCATGATATCTGCCGCATGGATCTGCCGGTTGTAATCGGTATTGATCGTGCAGGATTGGTTGGAGAAGATGGGGATACTCATCACGGTGTCTTTGATATTTCTATTCTCAGATCACTGCCAAATCTTATTTTATCGCAGCCTAAGGATGCTTACGAAATGCAGCAGCTTTTAACAACGGCTTATGCACAGAATCATCCATTTGCGATTCGTTATCCAAGAGGGGCTGCGCCTTATCAGGAATATGCTGATGTACAGCCTGTTGAAATTGGGACATGGACAGTTGCCTATGAACCTGAAAAGGCTGAAATGACAGTGTTATCTTATGGTCCAGATGTAGATCGTCTGGCAAATAAATTCATGACCAACAATCTTCCGATTCGTGTAGTGAATGCACGTTTCTTTAAACCGCTTGATGAAAAGATGCTGCATCAGCTTGCATCAGAGAATTTACCAGTTTTGGTCTATGAAACTGATATGAAAGCTGGAGGATTATCAAGTGCGGTGTTAGAGTGGTGCTGTGATTATCGCTGTATGATGAACATTGAACGTATTGGTCTGGATGATTGTTTTGTATCACAGGGGTCAATTAATCAGCTGCGTATTCAGCAGCAGACCCAATGATTGAGATATTCGAAAGCAGAGGAATATTTCCCTATAGCGATGCTGAAATATGCATATGCTATATCATAGTCGCTCATAATTTCATTGC
>JAFYOL010000119.1 GCA_017560205.1 Erysipelotrichaceae bacterium
AGTATGCACTGCAGTTTTAGTGCTGCCTCCAAATTAAAAATAGAAGGCAACTCACTATTTGAATTACCTTCTATTAAATTTTCGTCATCTTAACTTAATGACATTGCTCAAACGAGTGCTTTTTTATTCATCTAAAAAAAATCACTGATTTCTCAGTGATTTAATTTCTTATGCAACAGGAGTAATTCCCAGTGCCAGTACGATATAGAACAGAATCGCAGTACCAATTGCATAATACAGCATTGGAATTGCATTTGTCTTGATCAGCTGACCTTCTCTGCCAGTTGTACCGATTGTTGCAGAAGCCGCAACCGCATTGTTGATGCAGACCATGTTACCAACTGCAGCACCAACACACTGCATAGAGATGACAAAGACAGTAGGCAGACCCAGAACTGTTGCAGTATTGTACTGCAGGTTTGTGAACAGGTTCATGGATACTGTTGCTGAACCGGAAACGAATGCCCCCAGAACACCAATGAATGGTGCAATCAGAACATACAGACTTCCACCAACCATTGCCAGTGCACTTGCCATTTCATCCATCATGGATACGCCCGCAGCACCCTTGTACTTCAGTACTTCAACCAGTGCCATACCAAACAGAAGAGCCAAAGCAGCACCAGATACCTGTTTCAGAGTATCCTTCCAAGACTGCTTGATCTGTTCAGCCTTCATGCCATGATAAACATTTGTGATCAAAGAAACCAGCACAAAGAATGTACCTGGCAGATATGCCCACTTCAATGACCAGTTCAAATTTTCAAATCCAAGCAGATTCTTGATACCTACTACAAATGGCAGACCTGAGTTCAAAAGCCCCTTGATACCCAGCTGTGGAATACGAGTCAGAACCAGAATTACGGCAACCAGCAGATAAGGAACCCATGCCTTCAGTAAAGACATATCAGATTCTGCAACAGGTGAAACTTCACTTGTAGCCAGCCATTCTTTTTCCCACTTGTCAGGATCACCAAAGTCCCAAGTTTTCTTAGGCACAAGGAATCCCTTCTTTGCAGCGATAACCGATGCAGCGATTGAAATCAGAGCACCCAGAAGTGATGCAAATTCATAACCAACAACCATCGCAATCAGCAGCATAGGAATTGCCATAGACAGACCAGAGAAAATCGCAAATGGTGCAGCTTCCAGAGCTGGTTTGATGGACTTGTCCTTGCTGAAGAACTTTGTTGTCATCATCAACACAACCAGTGGCAGGAATGTGCACATCACTGCATGAGGCAGTGCAGTCCAGAATGAGAAATCCGCAATATAAGCAGCATCATGAGACAGACCCAGTACATTCAGCGCAGAAGTAACAGGTGTACCTACAGCACCAAATGATACAGCAGTTGAGTCACAAACCAGTGCAATCATAGCAGCAGCCATTGGAGGGAATCCCAGAGAAACCATCAATGGTCCAGCCAATGCAGCTGGTGTACCGAAACCTGCAGCAGCTTCGATGAATGAGCAGAATGAGAACCCGATAATGCAAGCCTGTACACGCTTGTCAGGGCAGATGTTCATAAATCCGCGGTTGATGGCAGCAGTAGCACCTGATGCCTTCAATGTATTCATCAAAAGAATTGCTCCAGTAATAATAATCAAAACGTCAGCTGAGCTCAGCATACCGTACAGTGACCCTGCAACCAGAGCCATTGCATCAATGTTCCAGAACACCAATGCAAATACAGCAGCCATAACCCAAGATATCAGAAGACAACGCTTAGCTGGCCAGTTAAAAACCATCATCAGAACGAGCGTTGCCAGGATTGGTAAAAACGCAATCAATGCAAGCATAATAATCCTCCCCGCGATATCCAAAACAGATGTCGCACAGAACCTTATACCATAAAAAATATGTGTAGTCAATTTGATTTTTGTGAAAGGTAAAACACATTTCTTTCTTTACTGAATCTTTACTCTTTTACCATTTATTCTGCTTTTTCTCTTCCTCTTTTTTTCTTATGTTATAATTCAATCAGAGGTATTTATCATGGACAAAAACACGCTTATTAAACAAACTTGTTTAACAATCAGTACAGACAATCCTTTCATTATTCTTGACCATCTGTTTCAGCTTGAAGGCATCAATATGCATGGCCCAGAACATCATGTTCTTGATGGCTGTGCCCTGTTAAGCGCATTATACAATCATGGTCTTAAGTTCAACTTAAACGATGCCCTCGATGAAATGATTCGACGCGGCACGATGATGCCTGGGGCAACCTGTGGACATTGGGGAATCTGCGGATCTGTCTCATCACTAGGAGCAGCATTGTCTATCTTCCATCACACAGGACCACTCAGCAGTGATCCTCATTACAAAAACCATATGAAATTCACATCAGATGCACTGCACGCAATATCAGAAATCGGAGGACCACGCTGTTGCAAAAGAAATGCCTGGTTATCCATGAAAACAGCTGTTAAATTCCTGAAAGAAGTCTATTCCATTGACCTTCCTGATGAACTTGTAAAATGCACGTTCTCTCATAAAAATGCCCAATGTCTTCATAAACAATGTCCATTTCACAATAAAATCAAAGTTGCCTTTGTCTGTGTCCATAACTCTTGCCGTTCACAGATGGCAGAAGCTTTGCTGAAACACTATGATTCTGAACTGTTTGATGTTTATTCAGCAGGAACAGAAACAAAACCTCAAATCAATCAGAATGCAGTACGTCTTGTCAAAAGCACATATAACATTGACATGAGTACTCATTACTCTAAACTGATCACTGACATACCAAATCCAGATATCCTCATCACAATGGGATGCAACGTTCAATGCCCATCCTTGCCATGTATTCATCGTGAAGACTGGGGATTATCTGACCCTACCGGACAGGATGATGAAACCTTCATCAAGACCATTCAGATCATTGATGAAAAAGTCAAAGAACTTATCCAAAGATACAAAAAGTGCTGATTGAATCAGCACTTCAGTTTTTTCTAGAACACTTTTCTGCATCAATGGCCAGCACCAGCATCAAAGCAGCCAGAGCATCTTTTGGCTCAACTACATCAATGATATACGTATCTGTCAGCTGAAACAATTCCTTCGATACAGTGGCTACGACTCTTCCACTTAAATCAATGATTTCATATTCCCATTCCAATGGACTGCCTTCAACTGACCATCCTTTGTAGTCAATTTTGTAGGATGGAATCAGAAATTGAAATTCACGGGAAATTGAACCAATCAGACGATCCTGTTCATACACACTGAACTTTGGCATAAACGTCAGAAGTTCCTGTTTTAATGTTGCGATATGTTCATGATGTACATTGTACACATGCAGACAATGTCCCAATGAAAGCTTACTTTCTACTGTATATACCGTATTCCCGTTTTCATCATAAATGTCATAGCTGTCCAGCCATGAAAAGAATCTTTGTTTAAACAACAGTTTCATTTTAGATTCCTCTTGTATAGTATCTTAATTCTTCCTGTTCTTCAACATTCAGATAAGGACACAGTTTTTCATAAACCATCTGATGATACTCATTCAACTGTTTCTTTTCAATTGAATCCAGTAAATCTGTATTCAGTATATCCAGATCAATTGGAGCATACGTAATCGTTTCAAAATGCATGAACTGTCCATACATGTTCTTTACACCTTTTGTAACGACCAGTTCATTTTCAAGACGACATCCGAACTCACCTTCAAAATACAAACCAGGTTCATCGGTTAAAATCATGCCCTCTTCCAGTCTTGTATCTTCATGACGCCCAAAGGAAACATACCATCTGAATGCCTGTGGACCCTCATGCACACTCAAAAGATGACCAATACCATGACCTGTTCCGCACTGATAATCCAGATCCATATCCCAGATAGGACCACGAGCCAGAATATCCAGAGAAAGGCCGGAACATCCATACAAAAACTTAGCACGAGCCAGTCGCAGCATGGACTTCAATACAGTAGTACAATACATCTTCCACTGATCCGATACCTGACCAATCGCAAACGTACGTGTGATATCCGTTGTCCCTTCCAGATACTGTCCCCCGCTGTCAACCAGAAACAGTCCACCCTTCAGCTGGACATCTGTTTCCTTTGTCGCTGAATAATGCATCATGGCACCATGATCATTGTAGGCTGCAATCGTGTTGAAACTTAAATCGATAGCACCCATTTCTCTTCTCATCTTTTCAAGGTAATCCGATGCACTGATTTCAGTGATGTTTTCCTTGCCGATGTTCTGTTTCAGCCAGATCATGAACTTCACAAAAGCTGCCCCATCCTTTTCATGAGCCAGACGAATATTTTTCAGTTCCACTTCATTCTTGCATGCTTTTGCCAGTGCTACAGAAGATGGCCCATCCAGAATCTGATTTTCTTCACTCAGCACACTCATCATCGCATGATGACACTTCAAGCCATCACACCAGACTGTCTTCTTCTTGATGGTTTTCAGATCATTCATGAATTCATGATAAGCTTTTACTTCAATGTTCTGATTCTTTAATGTTTCCTTCAGCTGATTATCCACCTTCTTCAGATCCACATACAATGCACACTCATGCTCTGTAATGACACTGAATGCCAGAAATACTGGTGTATGAGCTACATCCGAACCTCTCAAATTAAACAGCCAGGCAATTTCAGCCAGATCAGCCAATACATGTACATCGGCTTTCTTTGCCTTCATCGAAGCTCTTACATCACTTAATTTCTCAACGCGGTCTTTTCCTGTGTACTGCACATCAAACTCCCAGATTTTTCCATCCGGAAGTGCAGGACGATCTGTCCATACTTCATTGACCAGATCATGTTCATAACGTACAGAAGCCTGTTTTCTTTCCGCAATTTCACTTAACAGCTTACCCCAGTCTGCCGACATGGTTGTTCCATCAAAGCCGATCACATCACCTGCATGAGTCCATTCTTCTACCTGCTGCATCACAGAAGGAACTCCATCCAGTCCCATTTTATACAAAGATACACATGTCCCTTTGAGCTGATTTTCAGCCTGAACATGATAACGTCCATCAGCCCACACTGCAGCATCATCCTGTGTAATCACCATGGTTCCTGCAGAGCCTGTAAATCCTGACATATAAACTCTTGTCTTGTAGTAATCAGAAATATATTCACTCTGGTGGTCATCTGCAGTAGGAATGACATACAGATTAATATTCTGTTTTTTCATCAGTTCTCTGAACTGTTCAATTCTTTTGTTGATCATAACTATCACTCTTTTCTGATTTTCATTGTAGCACAAAACTATTGAAATGTAGGTTCAAATCATGTTCAATGATGATGGAGGAATCCTTTATGAAACATAATCTTTTAGACAACATCACGGGCATCGTATTTGACTACAATGGTACATTGGTTTTTGATGCCCCAATGCATGTGTTAGCCTGGTCTGAAATCTCCATGCGCGTCAGAAACAAAGAAGTCACTACAGAAGAAAATCATCAGATGAGCGGTAAAAACAATGCTGTCATCTTGCAGATGATGGATCCAACGCTCACACCTGAACAAAACAAAAAGCTCTCACTGGAAAAAGAAGCGGTATACCGTGAAATGGTAGTTGAACAGAATCTGCCACTGGTACCTGGTGTTCCTGAATTCTTTGATTTATTAAAAGAAAAAGGCATTTCATTTACCATTGCCAGTGCTTCCATCAAAGAAAACATTGATTTCTTTGTCGAACATTATCATTTAGATCATTGGATTAACCCTGAAACCATTCGCTATGATGATGGTTCTTATTCAAATAAAATCCAGATGTTTAAAGATGCTGCAGAGGCTATCCATTCTCCAATTGAAACAACACTGATTTTTGAAGATTCACCAACAGGTATCCGCTGTGCTCATGAAGCAGGCTTTAAGCACATCGTTCACATCAAAAAAGAAGAAGATTCAATGAATCCTCTTGCCCAATATTCCATCAAAGATTTTAACGACTTAATATAAGAAAAGAGGGTCCCTGTGACCCTCTTGTTTATTTTATTTAGAAATCTGTATTTCATGTATCAGCTTACGCTGATCGTTTAAGTTATTTAATTGTGGAATCCTTTCATGTCCATCGGCTTATCCTCCACAGACGTACTTTCATTCGATTCTTTTTAAGTGTTTTTTCAGTTTCCTCAACCAGGTCTGTCACACTGATCAGGAAACGACTTAAATTTCTTTCAGAATCTCCTTCATGTTAGCGTCCTCCTAACTCTTTGTTCAATTACAGTATAATTCAGATACAATAAAGAAACAGTCTGTTTTTAAAAATTTATCTGTGCTATAATTTATTTGTTGAGGTCATATGACCTCTTTTTTTGTATACAATGTGAAAAAGGTCTTTCGACCTTTTTCATTTTTACTATATAAGGGGATAGAATTATTTGGTCAACAACATTAGGGGAGATGTGTTAACCTGCAAGCTATTATTTCTTGCAAGATTAGAATACAAAAACAGTTTCGTTGAAATTTCGCAAGAATGTGTGAAATCATGTGTTTTTCACAAAGTTTCAGATTGTGTCATCCTCCTGCACAAAGTATAATAAATTTAGGAAAATGGATGATTATGTCCAGGAGGAAAATATCATGAAAATAGGTACTATTGGTACAGGATTTATCGTATCCAACTTTATCAACGCATCACGTTCCAATGAAAACTGCGAAGTAGTTGCATGTTACTCAAGAAAACTGGAAACAGGTACTGCATTTGCAGAAAAGAATGGTGTAGCTAAAGTCTATACTGATCTGAATGAAATGCTGAATGATGAAACAATCGATACAATTTATGTTGCATCACCTAACAGTGTTCACTATGAACAGGCTAAAATGGCTTTGAATGCAGGCAAGAACGTTATCTGTGAAAAACCATTCACATCAACATCTGCTGAACTGAAAGAATTGATTGCACTGGCAAAAGAAAAACAGCTCTATCTGTTTGAAGCAATTATTCCGATTCATCTGCCAAACTTCAAATGGCTGAAGACTCAGCTGGATCGTGTTGGAGAACTGAAAATCGTTCAGTGCAACTTCTCTCAGTACTCAAGCAAATACGATGCATTTAAAGCAGGCAAGAATCCAAATGTATTCAACACTAATTTCAGTGGCGGTGCATTGATGGACATCAACATGTACAACATTCATTTCGTTATGGGTCTGTTTGGCAAACCTGAAGAAGTTCACTATTTCGCAAACAAAGAAGAAGGCATCGATACTTCTGGTGTTGTCATTATGAAATACCCTAATTTCGTTGCGACTTGCGTAGGATGCAAAGACTCTAAATCAAAGAACCTGTCTCAGATTCAGGGAAACAAGGGTTACTTCCTGATTGAACAGGAATCCAGCCGTGTAGTTGATGTTGTTTCTAATTTCGGTTCTAACTTCTCTGGACTTGCGACAACATACAGCGTTCAGGAAAACTCTAACGGTATGCACTATGAACTGAAAGACTTCCTGGAAATCGTTGAAAACAATGATTATGAAGCATGCTGGAATCTGCTGGACTACTCACTGGATGTGCTGGAAGTCATCGAAGCCTGCAGAAAGGATGCTGGCGTAGTCTTCGCAGCTGACAACAAATAATGGAACGCAGATTCGTCATTTTAACAGGAAAAGCTCAAGCTGAAATTCACAGTGAAGAATTTGATCTGAATCAGCCTTTAAAAGACAATGAAGCCATCATTGAAACAACCACAAGCATGATCAGTGCAGGCACTGAACTTTCTCGTGTGTATGCAATTAAAGCTGGATTCAGCTATCCTGTATATCCTGGCTATACAGCTATTGGTAAAGTCTTAAGAAAAGGTGATGGACTGACTCACATTGAAGTGGGTGATCGAGTATTCTATTCAGGACCTCATGCTTCCATCAACAAATATTCTCATGTAGGTACAACTCAGGGTGCCAAGATTCTGAAAGTCGATGAAAATCTGACTGACAATCAGGCATGCATGCTGCAGATGGGATTGATTGCGATGAATGCGATCACTGCATGCAACGGCAATCTGACAGATACTGTTGCGGTCTATGGACTGGGTACAATCGGCATTGTTGCAGCATTGCTGCTTCAGAAACAAGGTATGCGTGTCATCTGCTTCGATCCAGTAGAAACACGCTGTGAAGAAGCAAGAAATGCAGGACTGAAGGAATGTTTCAGCGTAGCCCCTGACAAACAGGTAGAAACTCTGAAAGAGCTCACAGGCGGTAAG
>JAFYOL010000120.1 GCA_017560205.1 Erysipelotrichaceae bacterium
CTGATCACTGCAGCAAGCTCAACTTCATAATCCAGATCCGTTACAAGATTGAAATGTGAATCAACAACATCCTGATGTCCAATAATCAGACTGGCACGTTTAGAAAAATAAACAGGATGCTGATTCAACGCAAAAGCTTCTTTCTTGTATCTCATACTTTCTTCTGCATGTGCTGCATAATTCTGTCCTAGACAGATAATATCCTGCTTCGGTACAGGAATTGGTGAACACCACTTATAATCAAATACAACCATACCTTCATGATTCAAACATTTATTTTTGCAATCTTTGATCTGTTCATCTGTCATCTTTTCAATCAACTCATTCATATCTTTAAATGAATATCCTAAAGATGACAACAAGATCATTTCATCCTGTTCATAGACTGCAAGACATTCTTGATTGTCGTAAATTATAGTCGCAAATTTCATAATCATCACCTGTACAAATTATTTCACGTTTCATATCTTATAGCAAGATAAAAGCCACTTCATTGAAGTGGCTTTAGCTTTTATTCAGCTGAAACTTCTTTTGTTTCTGCAGCAGGTTCTTCTTCTGCCTTTTCTACAATCGCAACAGTAGAAACCTTGCTGGTTTCACTTGTAGTGATCAGACGCACACCCTGAGTAGCACGTCCATAGACAGATACCTTTTCAAGAGAGATACGAATGACAATACCATCATCAGTCATGATCATGCAGTCTTCATCACCTCTTACAGCACGAAGTCCTACAAGATCACCATTCTTTTCAGTGATGTTGATTGTCTTGACACCCTTGGCACCACGGCTAGTGAGACGGTATTCATCCAGTTCAGATTTCTTACCATATCCCTTTTCTGTAACAACCAGAATGTACTGACCTTCTTTATCTGTTGTCATACCAATGACATGACTTCCATCAGGATTGAATCCTCTTACACCTGATGCAGTTCTTCCCATTGGACGTACATCTGTTTCTTTAAAGCGTACTGCCTTACCATTAGCACCTGCAATGATGATTTCATCTTCACCCAGTGTCTGCTTAACAGCTACAAGTTCATCATCATCTTTCAGAGTAATCGCAATCTTACCAGTCTGACGAATGCTTTCAAATTCAGTCATTGCTGTACGTTTTACCAGACCATCCTTTGTGACAAAGAACAGATATTCATTCGCAATGTT
This sequence comes from Erysipelotrichaceae bacterium, assembly GCA_017560205.1. GTDB lineage: Bacteria > Bacillota_I > Bacilli_A > Erysipelotrichales > Erysipelotrichaceae > RGIG1896. The sequence continues at coordinate 1,163 of JAFYOL010000120.1, forward strand.
TTCAGTGTGGTTAACACGTACCATTGCCTTAACCTTTTCATCCTTATCCAGATTCAGCAGGTTGACAACTGGAATACCCTTGGCAGTTCTTGAAGCCATTGGTACACGATATCCACGGATACGATAAACCTTACCCTTGTTTGTAAACATCAGTAAGTCTTCATGAGTACTCATTGTCAAAAACTGATCAATGATATCATCTTCATTCACTGACATACCCTTGATACCCTTACCACCACGGTTCTGTGTCTTATAAGTATCAACTGGAATACGCTTGATGTATCCATTTGTTGTCATTGTGATGACAATGTCTTCTACTGGAATCAGATCTTCATCTTCAATATCCAGTGCACCTTCTACAATATCAGTACGACGCTTGTCTCCATACTTTTCTTTCAGTTCAAGTAAGTCATTCTTGATGATTTCTACAACACGATTGTGATTTGCCAGAATATCTTTCAAATCATCAATCTTGATCATCAGATCATTGTATTCATCTTCAATCTTCTGACGTTCCAGACCAGACAGACGTCTCAGCTGCATATCCAGAATTGCCTTAGCCTGAATTTCAGACAAGGTGAATCTTTCCATCAATTCAGCCATTGCAGACTGGTTGTCTTTTGAATTACGAATCAATGAAATGATTTCATCAATATGATCCAAAGCAGTCTTTAAACCAGCCAGAATATGAGCTCTTTCTTCTGCTTTCTTCAAATCATAACGAGTCTTGCGTACAATGACTTCAACCTGATGTTCAGCATAGTAATGCAGAACTTCTTTAATTCCTAACTGTTTAGGACTGTTGTTTACCAGAACAATGGTGTTTACACCAAATGAAATCTGAAGTGAAGTCAGACGATACAGCTGATTCAGCAGTACATCTGCCTGAATGTCACGGCGAAGTTCAATCACGATACGAATACCATTACGATTGGATTCATCACGAAGATCAGTAATACCTTCTACAACTTTTTCACGAACCAGACTGGCAATCTTTTCAACCAGGACAGCCTTATTTACCTGATATGGAATTTCAGTCACAATGATACGTTTCTTACCATTGTCCATTTCTTCGATTTCACACTTGGAACGAAGAATAATGCTTCCACGACCTGTTTCATAAGCCTGACGAATACCGCTGCGTCCTAAAATCATTCCACCTGTAGGGAAGTCAGGACCTGGCAGATAGTTTTCCATCAGTTCAGGAACAGTGATATCAGGATTTTCCATGATCGCAATTGTTGCATCAATAGCTTCACCTAAATTGTGTGGAGGAATGTTGGTAGCCATACCTACCGCGATCCCCGTAGCACCATTGACTAACAGGTTAGGAATACGACAAGGCATAACAGATGGTTCTTTTTCTTCACCATCATAGTTATCAACCCAATCAACAGTTTCTTTCTGAATGTCTCTTACGATTTCCATTGAAATCTTAGACATCTTTGCTTCAGTGTATCGCATCGCCGCAGCACCATCACCATCGATGGAACCAAAGTTACCATGACCATCCACCAATGGATAACGATAACTGAAGTCCTGCGCCATACGCACCATAGCTTCATAAACAGCAGTATCACCATGTGGATGATATTTCCCGATAACATCCCCAACGATACGTGCAGATTTCTTATGAGGTTTATCCGCTACAATACCCAAATCATTCATCGCATGGATAATTCTACGATGAACAGGTTTTAATCCATCACGTACATCAGGAAGTGCACGTGCAACAATAACAGACATGGAATAATCCAGAAATGAGGTACGAATTTCACTGGAAATATTAGTCTGTCTGATTTTTCCATGATTATGGTTCAAATTTTCTTCCATATTTCCTCCTCATTAAATATCCAGATTCTTAACAAACTGAGCATTTTCCATAATGAAACGTCTTCTAGGTTCAACTTCATCCCCCATCAGCATTTCAAATGCAGCATCCGCATCCATTGCATCTTCTACAGTTACCTGAATCAAAGTTCTGACTTCAGGGTCCATTGTTGTTTCCCAAAGCTGTTCTGCATCCATTTCCCCAAGACCTTTGTAACGCTGAATGCTCAGACGATCACCAAGCTCTTTTTTGATTGCAGGCATTTCTTCTTCAAGATATGCATAACGTACAGTATTGCCTTTCTGCACTTTGTACAGAGGCGGCTGAGCGATATAAACATATCCCTGTTCTACTACCGGTTTCAAATAACGATAGAAGAATGTGAGAAGAAGTGTACGAATATGTGCGCCATCGACGTCGGCATCGGTCATGATGACAATCTTGTGATAGCGCAGTTTTGATGTATCTACTTCTTCACCAACACCACATCCAAATGCAGTAATCATTGAACGAATTTCAGCATTATCAAAAATTCTGTGCAGTCTTGCCTTTTCAACATTGAGGATTTTACCTCTTAATGGCAAAATAGCCTGATATTTTGAATCACGTCCCTGCTTAGCAGATCCACCGGCTGAGTCACCTTCGACAATATAGATTTCACAGATACTTGCATCCTTGCTTGAACAGTCAGCAAGTTTACCAGGCAGACTTGAAATTTCAAGTGCACTCTTACGACGAGTCAGTTCACGAGCCTTCTTTGCAGCCAGACGAGCCTTTGATGCTAACAGTGCTTTTTCAACCATCAGCTTAGCCTGATCTGGATTTTCCAGCAGGAAACGTTCCAGCTGCTGACCAAAGATGTTGGATACAATCTTACGAACTTCACTGTTACCCAGCTTTGTCTTTGTCTGTCCCTCATACTGAGGATCAGGATGTTTTACTGAAATGATGGCAGTAAGACCTTCACGGATATCTTCACCCTGAAGAGCTTCTTCATCTTTCTTCATCAGATTGTTGTCTTTTGCATAACTGTTGATCACACGATTAATCGCAAGTTTGAAACCATCTTCATGGTAACCACCTTCATGTGTGTTGATGTTGTTACAGAAAGAATAGATATTTGAAATATAACCATCGTTATACTGCATTGCTACTTCAATCTGAATTCCTTCTTCTTCACCTTCACCATAGACAATATCTTCATGAATCGGCTGCTTGTTTTTATTCAAATACTGAACATATTCCTTCAGACCACCTTCATAATGGAAAACATATCTCTTCTTGTTTTCATCTTCCTGACGATCATCTGTAAAAATAAGCTTGATTCCTTTATTCAGGAAGGCAATCTGACGCAGACGATCTTTCAATGTATCGTGGTTATAAACTATTGTTTCAGTAAAGATTGTACCATCAGCTTTAAAACGTACAGTACTTCCATGTTTTTCTGCAGGACAGTCACCAACACAAGTCAATGGCTTAACTGGATGTCCTCCATCTTCAAAACGCATGAAATATTCTTTACCATTCTTATAAACAGTCACTTCAAGATATTCTGACAGCGCATTAACAACCGATGCACCTACACCATGCAGACCACCAGATACCTTATAGGCACCTCCACCAAACTTACCACCTGCATGCAGGACAGTAAAAATAGTTTCAACTGTAGAAATTCCTGTTTTAGAGTGAATTTCAACCGGCATACCACGCCCATTGTCTTTGACAGTTACAATATTGTCCTTATCAACATTCACTTCAATATCAGTCGCAAATCCAGCCAGAGCTTCGTCAATTGAGTTATCGACGATTTCCCATACAAGATGATGAAGCCCACGCTCTGAAGTTGAACCAATATACATCCCAGGACGTTTACGAACTGCTTCAAGACCTTCAAGAACTTGAATATCATCCGACGTATACGAATGTTCTACTTTTTCTTCCATAGTTCTTCTCCTTTATATAATCATTCCATTGTCTACTCTGAAGATTTTAGGACTCTTCACTAGACTTTCTTTTAATTCATCAAGATCGGTTGTTGTAATTAAAGTCTGAACTGATTTATCCAGTACTTTAAACAAACGAACACGATTGTTCTGATCAAGTTCACTTAACACATCATCCAGGATCAGAACTGGACATGTTTTTTTAGCCAGTTTTACAAAATCAATCATACATAACTTAATTGAAAGTAAAACCATTCTCTTTTGTCCTTGAGACGCAATTTCATTCAAAGGAATTCCTTTCATCGTAAATTCAATATCATCACGATGAACACCATTTCCTGTCACTCTCAAAAGAAGATCTCTTTCTCTGGTCTCTTCATATCTTTCAGTTAACTTCTCTTTTAATTTTGATTTATCTGATAAATCAACCCAGCTTTTCAGTTTTACACCTAAATGCAATTCTTCATCACAAAGCTGTTTCATTTTACTTGAAAGATATCGATTCAAAAACTCTACAAAAATCATACGACTCTCAAGAATCTGAACCTGAGCCTCAATCATTTGACTCTCAAGCGACTTTAACAAAAGAACATCACAATCCATCTTCAACGCATGATTACGCTCCTTAAGGCATTTCTGATACTTTAAAAGAGCTGCATTGTATTTCACAGATATCTTACCTATTTCAATATCCATTAACTTTCTACGTTCTTTTGGGGAAATATTAAACATTTCAAGATCATTCGGAGAAAACAGAATCGCATTCAGCTTCCCTACAAATTCACTCGCCTTAGGAACTTGTTTAGAAGAGATAAACAAGGACTTCCCTTTTGAATGAATGACAGAAGACAAGACAAATTTCTTTCCTTCATCTTCAACAGTGCATTCAATCGACGCAAAAGGACAATCATATTTAATCATCGCATTATCATTCAACACACGAAATGAACGTGTCGTTGATGAAAACATGACACTCTCAATACAATTTGTCTTTCCCTGTCCATTGTTACCTAAAAATACATTGATACCAGGATCAAGCTGTATTTCACAATGTTCAATATTTCTGAAATTACGAAGTTTCAGTTTTTTTAGAATCATAATGCAATCTTATATTCGTTTCCTTCAATGACAATCACATCACCAGGATACAGTTTTCTTCCTCTACGATCTTCTTTTTCACCATTGACAGTAATATCCAGTTCCTTCACTGCAAACTTTGCCTGTCCACCAGTATCAATCCAATCTGTCATTTTAAGAAACTGTCCTAAAGTGACATATTCAGTATCGATTCTAATCATACATATCCCTCTTTTCCGATAGTATCACATCGTATATATTATAACATAAAATTGATTTAAATGCTTGATTTCTAGAAGATAAACATAAGAAATATGGGGATACTTGAAACATAAAAAAGCGCTTAAATCCAATTAAAACGCTTTCTTATCTATTATCATGTCAAAAAACATCATTTTTTGACCTAAAACAAAAGAAAAACTGCATCTTTATGATGCAGCTTTATTTTTAGTTGTAAGTTCTAACTGGAAGTACCAGCTGCAGGATTGATGAATCATCCACATTAGTGATGATAAATGGCTTCATTTCACCAGAGAAGCTGATCTTGATTGTGCTTGCATTCAGTACACGAATTGCTTCATAAACATAACGTCCACTGAATGAAATGTTGATTCCATTACCTTCGAATGCTTCAGGAAGAATTTCTTCTGTAGAAGAACCAACTTCCTGGGAACGAGTGCTGATCACAACTCTTTCTGGATGAGCAGAAAGACGAATAATTGAAACACCATCGTTCTTGATGAAGCTTGCACGGTCAATTGCGTTCAGAAGATCACGGCTGTCGACAACCAGTTCATTTTCGAATGTTACTGGAATCAGACGCTGAGTTTCTGGATAGAATCCATCAATCAGACGAGTCTGAATCAGAACCTGATCAACCCAGAACTGAGCTTTCTTGTCTGATACACAAATCTGAACTTTAGAGTCCTTTTCAATAATCTTAGAGAGTTCATTCAAACTCTTTGCAGGAATTGTAATGTTGAATGATGAATCTGAATCCAGATCAATCACCTTCTTTGCAAGACGGTAACTGTCTGTTGCAGTGCATTCAAGCTTTCCACCGTTAGCTTTGAAGTTAACACCTGTTAATACAGGACGAGTTTCCTTATCACTTGTCGCAAATGCTGTCTGATTGACAATTTTAACAAGTACATCTGCATCCAGCTCAAACTGCTGAGATGGTTTAGTAAAATCCAATGTAGGATAATCGATAGCTCTTACACCATTGATTTCAAACTTAGCATTGTTACCACTGATCTTAGTCAATGATCCATCAACAA
>JAFYOL010000121.1 GCA_017560205.1 Erysipelotrichaceae bacterium
GCATTTGAAAGTGCGATTGCAGACTGTGCAAGCAACGCAAATCCTGCTGCAATCAAGAAAACTGCAACCCCCATCATCATGGTTGCTTTTGCTGCTGCAAGCATTTGTTTGCTACTTGAAGCACTTGATTTTCCGACTGCTTTCTGACCGTCAGAAACACCGAAAAGCTTGCTTGCAATTCCACCGATGCCCTTTTTCGCAAGTCCACCGATCGCACCTGTGAAACTCTGCACAAATGGTGCTATCTTCTGAATGATTTTGAAACCTTTGAACGCTCCAACCATTCCGAGGATATACGGCAAAGATTTCACGATAGCATCAGCGTGTTCTTCGATAAAACCTGCAACAGCTTTGATTGCATTTGCAACACCTTCCATGATTGACTTGAAAGTTTCAAGTGCACTTGCTTTATCAACCGAATCAAACAAACCGCCAAACGCATCACCAAGAGCACCAAGAGCATCACCGATCGCAGAACCAACACCGGAAAAAGATTCCTTAAATGCTGAAAAATACTGCATTGCAGTATCTATCGCACTGGAAATTTTTCCGACAACTGATTCAACATCAATTCCTGCGATTGAATCAAGCACACCTTTGAATGATCTTCTTGCAGTTTGACTGATTTTCTTCAAAATAGGTGCAAGTTTTTTTCCAACACCAGAAACCACACTGCCAACTGTTGAAGCAGCGTTTTTGAACGATTCCCAGTACGGCTGTGCTTTCTTGATCCATCCTGTGACTTTATCAGCAAGACCACTTGCATCTATCCCATCAACAGCTTCGCCGAACTTGCTCACGATGCCGATTCCCTTTTTTTCCAAAACCGACAAAGCTGGACCTAGTTTATTGCCTAAAGCGTCTTTAGTTCCATCAATAGCCTGTTCTAAGGTTTTGAACTCGGTTGCCATTTTTTCAAAGTCTGTGCCTGAACCACCGACCTTTTTGATTGTGTCAAAAAAGTCCTGCGTTTTGACTTTGCCATCTTGCACAGCCGAAACAAGTTCAGCTGTACTCATGCCCATTGCTTTGGCAACTGCTGCCATACCAGCAGGTGATTGTTCAAGCATGAGTTTGAAATCTTGCCATGCAACTTTAGGTTTCGCATCCATCTGAACACACTGCTGTGACAATGATTTCATAGCCTGTGACGGATTTTCTGCCGCTGCAGCAAGACCGCCGAAACCTTTTACAAGTTCTGTTGTACCCTTTGTACCTACTGCCGCCAACTGTGCATAGGTTTGTGCCATATCAGAAGCACTGTATACAGTTTTTGCCGCATAATCTTGCAGTTCTTTTTTGATGCCTGAAATATTTCCTTCAAGTTTGATACCGTTTTTTTTGGCGATATTCATATTTTGATCGAATGTTTTCCAAGCTGCATTGGATGAACTTATCTCACCAACAAGATTTTTTACACCACCAGTGAGTGCATCGAACGCTTTCATACCTGCACCCATTAACATTCCCGATCCGATTTTGTTCGCTAGTCCTGTCACGGATGAAAGTGCACCTTTGAGAGTAGAAGTGAAACCTTTGTCTGTTGCTGAAAGTATCGCTTTTACGGAATAACTATCAGCCATTGTTGTCCACCCCCTTATTTAACAACCTGCCAATGCCTGAAAAACGGCTTGATTCATTGTCTTTGTTTGCTGCTTTCTTTTGTTCTTTTTCATAATCGTAGAACTTCGTGAACCTGCTGTAGACTGGTTTTTCCTTGTTCTTTCCAGCTTTCCTTTTTGCTTTCACAGCAAAGTTCAGAAAGGCTTGCAAGTGGTTTCTATAATCACGATCTACTTGCTGAAGTCGGACAGCTTTCATCAACAGCGTATATTCAGGAAGCGTCAAACGATCTACTTCTTCAAAACTTTTAAAATTCAGATAACGAAAACAATTCAAAGCCGCTTCTTCATACATATCTTCAAACGATCTTACTGTTTCGCTTTCTCTGCTTCGATCGCTTCCAGTAATGTTTTCATTGTTTTCTTCGTAGCATTGGCACTCTTTAAAAAATCAATAACATTTTCAAATACTGATTCAATATCTGTATTTTCGTCATCAATGAAGGAATCAAGCTGATCACGTGTGATGCGTGGTGTTTTGCCTTTGTTTGCAACTTCAAGCACTTCAACCAACGCTTCCAGATCACCGTCAATCACCCCAGCAACCATGTACTGCAAGCCGATGTTATTCTTCACGTCTGGCAGACCATCCACCGGAACACCGACCTTTTTATTGATTTCTCTCATAAATCCCATTCCGAAATGGAACTGATATACCTTTTCATTGATTGTTAATTCAAACATCTTTTCGTTCTCCCTTCATTAAAAAAAGAGAGTGAATCACTTCACTCCCATTTTATGCTCCTGTTTTTGTTGTATCTGCAAAAACATATGCTGCGATTTCCTGCTGTTCTGCAGAAACTGTCACATCACCTTCTACACCTGCGCCGTTGATACCGAATGTTGTGGAACATTCAACAAAGTCTTCTGCAGAAGATGTTTTTTCGAACTCTGTGAGATATCCCTGGAAATAAGTTCCTTTGAATTTGTTTTCACCTGTTGCTGCAGGTTCTTCAAGGTTTACTTCCCAGATCTCAATGAGTTTATCTTCTTTCATAGCTTTCACAAGTTTAGCGTACATCGTATCACCTTTTGCAAGGATGGATGTTCCAGTTTTTTCGACTTCCATTTCGCCAGGTGTACGGATAGCACCGTCTTTTGTTGCAGTTGTATCTGCATCTTTACTCATGGAAATACTGTCTTCTGTTGAGAACATGATAGCAACAGCATCAGATGATGCAGCTTCTTCAAGAATTCTGTACAGATAGATCATTTTGCTTCCTTTTACCGCTTCAGCAAATAACTGTAAATTCATACTTTTCACTCCTAACTGAATTTAAACTCTACTTCAAGGATTCCATGAAGTAGTGGTGTTTTTGTTGTATTATCTGAAATGATCCGCTGTCTTGCTGCAACGATGAACCACGAACGAGTGTCTGTGTGTTCGATATCCCTGCAAGCATAGCGGATCGCCATCAGCATCTTTGACACTGTGCCACGTTTCATCGGATCATTATGCCACACATGAATTATCATGTGTACATTTCCAAAGACGGCACTTTTGTTTGTGTCATCGATCTGCTGGCAATCTCCGAGATACACAAAAGGATATGGTGTGTTTTCAGGTGGCAATGCACCATCATACACGTCATATCCTAATGCTTTAAGGTCTTGTTTTAACCTCACGAATAATTCTTGTTGTGGATCCAGTACCACCTTCATCACCTCACAAGCTTCTGCATATCTGATTCGAATTTTTTCTTTTGTACTTCATATCCTGGCTTGACGAAAGGCTGTGCTTCCATGAAGCGTGTACCATATTCAACATATGGAGAATATTCAGTTGTAGGTTCAACTTCTGCTGTGAAACCACTGTTTTTAATTTCTAAGCCGATACTTCTTTTTGTTGTGCCTGTCTGATACCCTTTCGAGAATTCAGCATTATCTTGAACTTTATTCTGAAGTTCAGAACCATTCTTCCTGACTACACGCTTCACATCGTCCATCGTGACGTTTTCTTTCAAGCTTTTTTCAAGCTTGTCCAATCCTTTGACTTCAATCTTCGGCATCACTGCACCTCGCTGACAACAAAGTTGTGTTTTGCACGAAGCTTTCTTTCAAAATCCGCACGATAAACTTTTGAACCTATTCGAATACGGTCAAAAGCTGCATCATAATGCGTCTGAAGTCGCACTGTTTTGCAGCCTTGCTTTAATTCACTGTATAACAGGTTCAATGTTTCAACACCTGCATCAGTCACAGAAGCATTTCTTCGTACTTCTGCAACTGTTGCATCACCATAATCACCAGTCGAAGGATCATATTCGCCAGGTGTTATCTTTTGAAAATATACTGGTGTATCATATCTCAAAGAAATCTCACCTTCCCTCTTTTGCTTTCATTCTGTCTATCAAGCCATGACTGGATTTCTTCAGAATAAGCAGCAAAATCATTATCGGAAAAGTGCATACTTTCACCTTCAACACTGTGAATTGTAACACCTTCAGAACCGATGCGATTATAACGAATGATAGAAACTTCCTTGATGATGTAATTCATTTCTTCAGGCGGTTCGATACCACCGAGCAACAGCTTCAAGCGTGCAGTTGCATCAGATACAATAGAACTCAGCAAACTGTTTTTATCTTCATCATTCGCTTCGATACCAAGATATAACTTTAATGTTTCAAGCATTTGAGCACCCCCTATTCAGCGTCTTTTTTCGCCTTTCTTGCTGGTGCTTTCTTTGGTGCTTCTTTTTCAATCAGTGGCATCTTTTGCAGGTTGTTACATCCTGCAAGTTCTGCAAGACGCTCTTTTGTTACTTCATGACCTTCACGTGGAAATACATCACCCACGTTGTAAACGTGGTTTTTATCCTGAAGGTCGATGAAGTATCTGATTACTTTATACATAAAGTATCACCCTTTCTTATGCACCTGCAACCGGATTGATTGTACC
>JAFYOL010000122.1 GCA_017560205.1 Erysipelotrichaceae bacterium
CAAAACATAATGTAAAAAAGGGTCTGCGCAATGAAGATGGCACAGGAGTTTTAATTGGTCTGACTCGTATTGCGGATGTTGTAGGATATGTGCGTGATGAACAGAATCATAAAATCAACTGTGAAGGGGATTTGATTTATCGTTCTTATCCGATTAAAGAAGTTGTTGAAAAGGCGTTGAAAGATCATCGTTATGGATATGAAAAGGTCTGTTTTCTGCTGCTGTTTGGACATTTTCCTGAAGAAGATGAATTCAATGAATTTCTTAATGAATTGAATTCACATCGTCTTCCGGACGGTTTTTTGGCTTCCAATATTCTGGCACATCCATCCAATCATTTAATGAACATGCTTCAGAGTTTATTGCTGCAGCTGTATTGCACAGATGCAAATGCAGAAGATAACAGTCCTGAAAATACTTTATCTGTAGGGCTTTCGATTTTAGCTCGTTTTCCTGCGCTGATGTGTTACAGCTGGCAGGCAAAATCTCATTTTATTGAAGGGAATTCTCTGGTGATTCATTCAGTGAATCCTGATTTATCGATAGCCGAAAATATTCTTCATCTGCTGCGTCCTGATGGTACCTTTGATCAAATGGAAGCTGAACTTTTGGATCTGCTGCTGATTCTTCATGCGGATCATGGTTCAGGAAACAACTCAACATTTGCCAACCTTGTTGTAGCATCAACAGGAACAGATCTTTATTCTGCAACTGCTGCATCCATTGGGTCTTTGAAAGGACCAAAACATGGCGGCGCCAACATCACATGCCGCAAGATGATGCAGATGCTTGTGGAAGATTTAGGATGTGATGCCAGTGATGAGATGATGAAAGAGGCGATTGATCAGCTTTTGAAAAAAGAATTGTTTGATCATTCAGGCTTGATTTACGGTTTTGGACATGCAGTGTATACGTTGTCTGATCCTCGTTGTGAAATTTTGAAAAAAGAGGCTTATCAGCTCGCAGTGAAAAAAGGGAATGTTGCTGAGTTTGAATTCTATCAGCGTTTTGAAAAACTGGTGAAAGAGCGTTTTGTGCAGGATGGCAGACGTTCTATCTGTGCTAATGTAGATTTCTACAGTGGTCTTGTTTATGATATGCTGAATATTCCTGAAGATCTTGTGACACCATTGTTTGCGTGCAGTCGTAATGTAGGCTGGCTTGCCCACAACATTGAAGAAAAACTCTATTCCAACAGAATTATTCGTCCTGCCGGAAAATTTGTAAAAGAGGAGGAATTGAAATGATGAAAAAGATTACTTTATTTGAAGGTGATGGTATTGGTCCTGAAATTACGGATGCTGTCTTGAAAATTCTTGATGAACTCCATCTGCCTCTTGAATTTGAAAAATATGATTTAGGATTAACTGCATTTGAAAAGACAGGTACTTTGATTCCTGAAGATGCAATTGAATCTTTAAAACGTAATCAGGTTGCCCTGAAAGGTCCATGCACTACACCAATTGGTCATGGTTTCCGTTCAGTGAATGTTCAATTGAGACTGCTGTTTGATCTGTATGCCAACATTCGTCCAGCTCAGACACTTCCTAATGTGAAAACACGTTATGAAAATGTAGATCTGGTTGTCTTCAGAGAAAATACGGAAGATTTATATATTGGCGAAGAAACTGTGATTTCAGTGGATGAAGTGCATGCGATTAAAAAGATTACGCGTCAAGCTTCAAAGAGAATTATTCGTGCTGCCTTTGATTATGCAGTGGCACAGAATCGTAAACGTGTTACTTGTGTTCATAAAGCAAACATCTTAAAGAAGAGTGATGGTCTTTTCTTGAGTGTGTTTGAAGAAATCGCAAAAGAATATCCACAGATTGCATCAGATTCTCTGATCGTAGATGCTTGCTGCATGAATCTGGTAATGCATCCTGAACGTTATGATATCCTGGTTATGCCAAATCTGTATGGGGATATCGTTTCCGATCTGTGCAGTGGTCTGATTGGTGGTTTAGGTGTACTTCCTAGCTGCAATCGCAATGATGAAATTGCGATGTTTGAAGCAGTTCACGGTTCTGCACCGGATATTGCAGGACAGAATCTTGCCAATCCTACAGCACTGTTGATGAGTGCCTGCATGATGCTGGATTATTTAGGTTATCACAGTGAAGCGGATAGAGTCCGTCATGCGGTACTTGATGTGCTGAGCCATCAGGAACTTTGTACAAAAGACTTAGGTGGACAGGCTACCTGCAGTCAGTTTGCACAGAGTATCATTGAACATCTGAAATAAGGAAGCTGAATATTCAGCTTCCTTTTGTGTTATAATAGTGCACATGAAGTTAATGAAGAGTTTAAAAGGTCCGTTGATGCTGCTTCTGGCATCACTTATATGGGGATTTGCCTTTGCCGCACAAAGTGCAGGCATGGATTATGTAGGTCCCTTTACATTTACTGCATGTCGAAGTTTTCTGGGAGCGATTGCTTTGGTTCCTGTGATTTTTGTCATGGATAGAAACAGAGAAGATAAGTTATGGATTAAAGGTGGTCTTCTGTGTGGTTTGTGTCTATCAGTTGCCATGACGCTGCAGCAGGTAGGTTTAGTCAGTACATCAGCTGGTAAGAGTGGGTTTCTGACTGCTTTGTATATCCTGTTTGTACCGATTTTAGGGACATTTGTACACCGTACTGCTTCAAAATTTGAAAAGATTGGTGTTCTGATTGCGTTAGTAGGATTTTATTATCTGTGCATGAAAGAATCATTTTCATTGGCGTATGGTGATCTTGTTTTGATTTGTTCGGCCATTGTTTTTGCGGTGCATATTTTGGTTATTGATCGTTATTCACCTTATACCAGTGGATTACGTATATCAATGGTTCAGTTTCTGGTTGCAGGAACTGTGAATCTTGTGTTGATGGTTCTGTTTGAACAGCCTCATCGATCAGATATTGCGGCAGCATGGATTCCTATTGCGTATGCAGGTATTTTATCCAGTGCAGTAGGTTATACGCTTCAGATTGTTGGTCAGAAGCATACACGTGTAACACAGGCTTCTTTGATTATGTCACTTGAATCTGTGTTTTCAGTCTTAGCAGGATGGATTGTCTTGAATCAGACGTTAAGTATTTATGAACTGTTTGGGTGTGGTCTTATTTTTGTGGCTATCTGCGTTGCCCAGATCAGTGTGAAGGAGAATTGATGATGGAACAGAATTATTACGAAGAATGCATACAAAAGATAAAACAGCTGATTGAGCAGGGAGAGTATAAGGAAGCAGAACATCTTTTGATGGAAGAACTGTCGATGCCTTATATTCCATCATTTGCAGAAAAACAGTTTGTGGAACTGGAAAGACAGCTCCATGGGCTGATGTCTAAACAGGGATTTAATGGAGTACTTCCATCTGAAATCGAAGCATCTTTATTATCAGAAGATCCACAGGTTCAATTGATGGCTGTTCAAAGTCTTGCGCAGTACAGCTGCCGCAGTTATCTGGATGTCATTCAGGCATTCTTTGATTTAAAACCTGACCCTAAAATTCAGGCTCTGATGATTGATATTTTGATTGAACAGCAGATCAATGAAGAATTTGAAATTGAAGTGGATGGCATGAACATGACCTTTATTCCGCTTTATCAGGAAAGACCTCATGAAACCGATGGATATGCTGCAGCATGGAGTCTGATCAATGAATGGTTTGAAAATGAAAATCCTGCATTGTGTGCAATGTGTCAGCAGATTTTGATTCAGGAGTGTTTTCTGATGCTGCCAATGGCATATGATGAACTTGAGGCACTTTCATTGGCACTAAGTATTGTAGAACATGTTTCACTTTCGCTGGATGATGGTGCATCTTATCGAAAAATTGCTTCTCAACAGGGGGATAATGTAAAAAGATGCGTGTTGAAAAGCTGTTTTGTTTGATTCTATAGTTTTTTTTGATATAATAATTAGGCTGAATAATTAGGAGGAATATACAATGTCAACTTGGACGTTAAAAGAAAAATCTTGTGGCGATCTGAACGTTGTCCTGGAAGGCGACGCTTGGAAGGCTGCTCAGAAGAAAGCTTTCGATAAACTGGCTAAAAATGTACAGATCGAAGGTTTCAGAAAAGGTAAAGCACCTAAGAGAATGGTAGAAAAAATGATTCCTGTTCAGAGCATTCTGGTAGAAGCTGCTGAAATGGAAGCTAACAACTGCCTGATGGCTGCTGTTGAAGAACACAACCTGTGGCTGGTTGATCGTCCAACTCTGGAAATCAACGATATCAACGAAGAAAAGGTTGATTATACTTTCAAGTGCACAGTTAAGCCTGAAGCTAAGCTGGGACAGTACAAAGGTCTGGCTTACGAAGTGAAGGAAGTTGAAGTTACTGAAGATGAAATCAATGCTGAACTGGCAAAGATTCAGGAAAACTTCGCTGAACTGCAGGTAAAAGAGGGTGCAGTTGAAGAAGGTGACACTGCTGTTATCGACTTTGAAGGTTTCAAAGATGGTGTTGCATTTGCTGGTGGAAAGGGAGAAAACTATCCGCTGGTTATCGGTTCTCATTCATTCATCCCTGGCTTTGAAGAACAGGTATGCGGTATGACAACTGGTGAAACAAAAGATCTGAACGTGACATTCCCTGAAAACTATGGTGCAGCTGAACTGGCTGGTCAGGCTGTAGTGTTCACAGTTACAGTGAAGGAAGTTAAGGCAAAAGTTCTGCCTGCTCTGGATGATGAACTGGCTAAGGATGTTAACATGGACGGTGTAGATACACTGGAAGATCTGAAGAAGTCAGTATCTGAAAAGATTGCTGAAGCTAAGAAACAGGCTAACGAAAACGAAGCACTGGATGCTCTGATCAATGCATTGGTTGACAATGCAGAAGTTGATATTCCTGAAGTTATGATCGAACAGGAAGCAAAAGACATGATCAGTGAACAGGATCAGCGCATGCAGCAGCAGGGATTCTCTTTGTCTCAGTACATTCAGATGACTGGTATGAAGATGGAAGATTTGGTTGAACAGATGAAGGGCGATGCTGAACGTCGTGTTCGTGTACGTCTGGTTCTGGAAGCAGTTGTTAAGGCTGAAAACATCGTAGCAACTGAAGAAGACATTGAAGCAGAA
Source organism: Erysipelotrichaceae bacterium (assembly GCA_017560205.1). GTDB lineage: Bacteria > Bacillota_I > Bacilli_A > Erysipelotrichales > Erysipelotrichaceae > RGIG1896. The sequence goes on from JAFYOL010000122.1 coordinate 5,073, forward strand.
TTTGATAAGCTGGCTTCTATGTACAAGATGGAAAAAGCAGAAGTGAAGAAGTATCTGGATGCAGAAACTCTGTCTTACGACGTGAGAATGCAGAAGGCTCTTGACTTCGTAAAAGAATCTTCAAAATAAGACGCTCAGCGTCTTTTTTGAAAAGTATCAAAAAGGAGGCTAAACCATGAGTGAAAAATTGCAGCTGAGTGTACCATGTATTGCGACACGAGGCGTAGTTGTGTTCCCGTCAATGGATATTACCATTGAAGTGGGCAGAGAAAAAAGCAAGAAGGCAGTGGATGAAGCAGAAGCAAATTTTGACGGACATTGTGTTCTTGTGTGTCAGAGAAATCTTCAGGATGAAGATCCATCTGCAAATGGTCTCTATCAGTTTGGCACTCTGTGCCGTATTAAAAACATCCGTAAAAAGGATGGATATTACCGTGTTACATTCAGTGGATTGGAAAGAGCTGAAATTCTTTCCTTTGAACAGATTAATCCATTTTTGTTTGTAACGATGCTGGCAGTTGCCGATCAGAGTGAAAACTCACTTGAAGAATTGGCGCTTGTCAGAAAAATCGCGAAAGAATTTGAATCTGTTTCTTCATCATTGAAGAGTTTTCCGCCTGAAATCATTGCTCAGCTGGCGAAGGGTGTTTCTGCACCTCTTCTGGCCGATCAGTTTGGTCAGTATTTCCCATGTCACTATGTAAAGAAGCAGCAGATTCTTGAAGCTGTGAAAATCAATGAACGTTTGATGCTGGTACTGGAAGAAATTGACCGTGAAAGAGAACTGGCAGTGATTGAAGATGCGATCAATGACAAAGTTAAAGAACGCATGGAAGACAATCAGAAAGATTATTATCTGCGTGAAAAACTGCGCGCAATCAAAGAAGAATTGGGTGATGTATCCAATGCTACGGATGATTCCGAAGAAATCCGCAGAATGGTCAATGAAAATCCATATCCTGAGAATGTAAAAGCCAAGATTCTGGAAGAGTTGGCACGTTATGAAATGCTGCCTGCTGCTTCAGGTGAATCGGGTGTATTGCGTACGTACATTGACTGGCTGTTGAAAACTCCTTGGTGGCAGATGTCTGAAGATAATGAAGATCTCAATCTGGTGCAGCAGCGCCTTGATGAAGATCACTATGGTTTGGACAAAGTCAAAGAAAGAATCATGGAATATCTGGCTGTAAAACAGATGACAAAATCACTGAACAGTCCGATTCTGTGTCTTGTAGGTCCACCAGGTGTTGGGAAGACATCACTGGCAACATCAATTGCGCGTGCAATTGATCGCAAGTTTGTCAAAGTTTCATTGGGTGGGGTTCATGATGAGTCTGAAATCCGTGGTCACAGAAGAACATATTTAGGCTCATTGCCTGGTCGTATTATTCAGGGAATGAAAAAGGCAGGCGTTGTGAATCCTGTGTTCCTGATTGATGAAATCGATAAGATGGCATCAGATTACAAGGGTGATCCAAGTTCAGCCATGCTGGAAGTTCTTGACCCAGAACAGAACAAACTGTTCTCTGACCATTATCTGGAAGAACCTTATGATCTTTCTCAGGTTATGTTTATTGCAACTGCAAACTATCTTGAGGCTATTCCTGAAGCGCTCAAGGACAGACTTGAAATCATTCAGCTGGATAGTTACACAGAACTTGAAAAGGTAGAAATCTGCAAGCGTCATCTGGTGCCTAAGCAGATGAAAAATACTGGTCTTGTAAAAGGACAGTTCAAAATCAGCGATGCAGTGATTCTTTATCTGATTCGTTATTACACTCGTGAAGCGGGTGTCCGTCAGCTTGAACGTTTAATCGCAACACTTTGCCGTAAAACAGTCCTTGCGGTAGCCAAGGGTGAACTGGATAAAATGTCCATCACAAAGAAACAGGTCAACAAGTGGCTGGGTAAAGAAAAGTTTGAATATGGTTCAAAGGAAAAGAAAGATCAGGTTGGAGTTGTAACAGGTCTTGCCTATACTTCATTTGGTGGAGATGTTCTTCCTGTTGAAGTGACAACATTTGACGGTAAGGGAAATCTGATTGTGACAGGTCAGCTTGGCGATGTCATGAAAGAAAGTACTTCTATTGCCTTGGGTTATGTCAAATCCAATGCGAATAAATTCAACATTGATCCTAAATTCTTTGAAAAACATGATATTCATATTCATGTCCCAGAAGGGGCAGTACCAAAGGATGGGCCAAGTGCTGGTATTACATTAACAACTGCACTGGTATCTGTTCTCACTTCAACGCCTGCCAAGGCAAATCTTGCCATGACAGGGGAAGTTACACTGCGTGGTAACGTTCTTCCAATTGGAGGACTTAGAGAAAAATCAATGGCAGCTCATCGTTCAGGGATTTCTACTGTTGTGATTCCTAAGATGAATGTCAAAGATCTGGATGAACTGCCTCAGGCTGTCAAAGAGTCAATTCAGTTCATTCCAGTAGAAACAGTTGATCAGGTACTTGATCAGGCTTTGGTGAGATAAATGGAATATTTTGATGCGAAATTGTTGATCAGTGCTGCTGGTAAAAATCAGTGGCCTGATTCTGAACTGCCTGAAATCGTTCTGGCAGGGAAATCCAATGTAGGTAAAAGTTCGTTAATCAATACACTTTTGAATCGCAAATCTTTAGCGTATGTAGGGAAGACACCTGGTAAGACTCGTCTGCTCAACTTCTATGAAGTCAATCAGCAGTTTATGATGGTCGATGTTCCTGGATATGGCTTTGCGCAGCGATCTCAGAAGGAATTGATTGACTTTGGGACAATGATGGAAGATTACTTCAGTGAAAGAAAACAGCTGAGAGTCTGCATTCAGATTATCGATCTGCGTCATGGACCATCAAAAGATGATTTAGTGATGCTGGATTATGTCAGATCCAATGGTATTCCAGTTTTGATTGTTGCGACGAAACAAGATCAATGCAATCAATCTGAAACATCTAAAAACAGAAAGATGATTTCTGAAAAATGTAATGTTCCAATGAATCAGATTGTTCTGTTCAGTTCAAAGACTCGCAGAGGTCGTGATGAACTGATGGAGAAGATTGAAGCTTATATCAATTAATTGAATAAAGCAGAATCAAAGTATTTGATTCTGCTTTCTTTTTATGTATATTAAGGTTAAGAGGTAAAGTAGTTTACATATGTTCAATGACATTTGTTGATATACTGTTCTTTATCTATGCGCTGCTTTGTTCTGGAGGTGTTTCTGTGATTTACGTGATGTCAGATATCCATGGTTGTTTTTATCAGTTTAAACAAGCTCTTGAGCTTATTCAGTTTTCCAGTAAAGATACATTGTATGTTTTAGGTGATGTGATTGATCGTGGACCTGCCTCGATTGAGCTGCTGAATTATATGATGATGTCTGACAACATTATTCCTTTAATTGGGAATCATGAAGTCATGGCAATGACTTTGTTGCCGAAGTTATGTACAGAAATTACAGAAGAGAATTATGATTCAACATTGACAGAAGATGATTTATTGTCTTTAGATCATTGGACTCAGGATGGTGGTCATGCGACATTGACTCAGTTTCAGAAGCTTGAGCGTGAACAGATGGAAATGATTCTGGATTATCTTGATGAATTCAGTCTGATTGAAGAAGTGAGAGTAAAGGATAAGAATTATGTTCTTGTTCATGCAGGACTTCTTAGAAATGATTTAAGCTTGACTCAGCTTCGTATTGAAGAATGTGTGTTTGTCAGTACACCAGTAACTTTAGAAAACAGAATCATTGTCTGTGGTCATACACCAACATCTACTGGTAGTATTGAATTTGAGCC
>JAFYOL010000123.1 GCA_017560205.1 Erysipelotrichaceae bacterium
ACCTTCATTTCATTTGCCAGATTTTTAAATAAAGTGTTGTTCATGTAAGTGCAGTCCTGATAATCAACTGTACAGAAATAGTAATATTTAGTCTGATTTGTACTTTCAGTGCTGTTGGTAAATGGCTGAACAGGTGAGTCTGGTATATTCACACTGACAACATCATTTACACGGTCTATAGCAGTGTCTGGTTCAACAATTCGGTAAATAAACAGAAAGATGCTGCAGAACCAGAGTGCAGAGAAAAACACAAGTGATACTTTTTTAAACATGTTGTCCTCCTTAAGCTTGTTCATAATATCATTTTTCACATTGAAATGCAAATTACAGCAGAAACTGTAAATTAATGATATAATAGGTCATACAAAGGGGGGAGTAACAATGAAAAAATGGTACAATGAACCTTTTTTTGACTCAACAAGCTGGATTTTTGAAAATCTCATGTATCTGAATCTCTCGTCTGAAGAAGCGTTAACTGTCCTGATGATCAATTATCTGAATACAAAACAGATTCGTATAACCAATGATGTGCTTTGTAAAAGAACAGGACTTTCCTATGAAAAGCTGGATCAGGTCATTGCATTGCTTTGTGCTAAAAATTATCTGGATATCAAGGCAACTTCAAAAACAGTCTCTTTTCAGCTGAATGGTCTTTTTGAAAGTGAAATGGCCAAACGTGAAGCTGCGGGTTCAGGTTCGCTTTATGACGCGTTTGAATCAGAATTTGGTCGTCCTTTAACTCAATCTGAAATGCAGATGCTGAGTGAATGGGTCCATAACATTGACAGTAAACTCATTCTTTATGCATTGAAAGAAGCGAGTATCTATCGTTCTTTGAACATGAATTATATTGCCAGAGTCTTAAAAGACTGGATGGATAAAGGAATCAGCAGTGAAATGGTTGAGGAGGGCAGACACCTTGGACGTCGCAAGAATTCTTGATACCCTTGATCAGATGTTTCCAGATGCCCACTGTGAGCTGAATCATCGCAATGCCTATGAACTATGTGTTGCGGTTGTTCTGTCAGCACAAACAACGGACGTAAGTGTCAATAAGGCTACGCCAGCTCTGTTTGAAAAGTATCCTACAGTAAAAGATCTGGCTTGTGCAAATCAGGAAGATGTTGAGCAGTGCATTAAAAAGATAGGTTTGTATCGAAGCAAGGCAAAAAACATCATTGGACTTGCGCAATATGCAGTAGAGCACTTTGATGGTGAAATTCCAGATACAATGGAGCAGTTGATTCAACTGCCAGGTGTCGGAAGAAAAAGCGCAAACGTTGTCCTTTCCGTCTGTTTTGGAGTTCCTGCCTTTGCGGTAGATACACATGTTGAACGCATTTCCAAACGTCCGGGATTTGCCAGAAGAAATGATTCAGTCTGGGATGTGGAACGAAAACTGATGAAAAAGATTCCTAAATCCAGATGGAATGATATGCATCATAAATTTATCTTCTTTGGACGCTATTTCTGCAAGGCAAAGAATCCATCCTGCAAAGATTGTCCTTTAGTGGATATTTGTAAAGAAAAAGATAAAAAAATTTAAATTATGGGTTGACGTAGAATAAGTCGTATGATATATTTAGTAAGCGCTTGATAGAAACGCAACCTATTGGGGTATAGCCAAGCGGTAAGGCGGCAGACTCTGAATCTGTTATTTCCTTGGTTCGAATCCAAGTACCCCAGCCAATTGATTATTAAAGATGCTTCCGCATCTTTTTTTTAATAAAATGACTTATCGAACATATGTTCATGTAATCCTCGAAAGAGGATTTTTTTATGATGGTATGTGTTTTTGGTGATAACAAATAATAATATATCATTTTCACCCAAAATGTAAGCGGTTTAAAACAAAAATATCGAAAAAATTGAAATTTTTGTAAAAAACTTGTTGACATTGTGTTTTTGCGATGGTAATATAACGGAGCTGCTTGGATAACACCAAGATACACAGCTAGGAAGAAGCTCGAAAGAGAAAAAATCCTAAAGCCAACTAACCTGAACCTAAAGCGCAAGCCAAGGGAAATCAGCTGAAGTCCGAAAGGAAAAAGCTGAGATATTGAAGTAGTCACTGTGAGACGAAACAATGATCGGTGAAAGGAATCGCAGTGAGCTGAGTACCACAATCTGATGGAAAGCATGGAAACAGGCTGTACTGAAGAGGAAGACATGCATCGAGATAACCGCTGACAGGGGAAATCGAAAAGAAGGGAAAAGAAAGGTCAGAAAGCTGAGTAGTTTGAAGCGGACCAAGACGGACGAAAGAAAGTTGAAAGTCAGCAGAAGATCCCGACAAAGAAACAGACGCAAGGAAGTGGACAGAGGGAAGCACCGGTGGAACAGCTGTGGGAGTGAAACCGGGAAGGACGAAAGGAAACAAACAGAGAGCCAAGTATCGAAACCATGAAGGAAAGCATGAGAAATCAGGCTGAAGAGAATGGGGAAAACGGTAAAGCCGAAAGGAAGAACCGAAGCACTGAGGAAATCGCTGTGAGATGGAATCAGGAAGAAGAGAACGGAAGAAACAGAAAGCTGAGTAGCCAGATGCGAAAAGGACACGGACGAAAGAAAGTGGAATGGAAGCGGAAGGTCCCGAAAGCGAAAGCACAAGGGAATCACCTGAG
>JAFYOL010000124.1 GCA_017560205.1 Erysipelotrichaceae bacterium
AGATAATCTGAATGCAATTGAAAAACTGCTTGAAGGAAGTCTTTGGGAAAAGCTGCCATACAATGCAGCGGCAGGGGCTAAATACAAGATGCTGAACATGGAATATCCATTAAATCAACTTTAAATGAAAAGGACCTGATGATAAAATCAGATCCTTTTGTGGTTTTTATGGATAAAACTGTAATTTTTTTCCAGATTCGACATATTACGACCGTTTTCTTCCTTTCACTTTCCTATAATGTCAATGTACAAAGGAAGTGAACAAAAATGGAAAAGAAAAGCATTGTCATCGTGGATGATAACGCAAGTTTTAAAGAAAGCTTGCATATGGAATTAAAAAAGTGCAGTTATTTTGAAGTGCTAGGTACATATGAAGATGGAGAAGATTTTCTGTTGAATGGTCCCAAGAAAATTGATCTATTGGTGGTGGACTGTATTATGCCGAAGGTGGATGGCATCGAAGTTTTAAAACAATGTAAAGCATATGGTGTACAGTATCAGCAGGTCATGTGCACATCGAGCATTACCAATGAAACTCTGATTGCTGAGATGCAGGAAAGAAAAGTAGACTACTTTATGCTTAAACCTATCCATCCAAGACAATTTGTAGAGAAGTGCTCTCAGCTGGTCTCAAAATCTTCAAGAGGATTAAATCATGGTCCGATGGTGCCTTTTGATGTTGACGTTGAGTCAGAAGAAAGACTTCAGCGTTTTCAGCTTGAAAGAGAAATTACAAGTATTCTTCATGAGATAGGTATACCAGCTCATATTAAAGGCTATCTCTATCTGCGTACTGCAATTCTAGAAACGTATCTGAATATGGATTACCTGGGACAGATCACCAAAGTATTATATCCAGAGATTGCCAGACGTTATATGACGACTGCATCACGTGTTGAACGTGCTATCCGCCATGCGATTGAAGTTGCATGGAATCGAGGTAATATTGATGCCATTGATGAAATTTTCGCGTACACCATCTCTGCTTCAAAAGCTAAACCAACTAATTCAGAATTCATTGCGATGATTTCTGATAAACTAAGACTTGAACATCGTTTAAAAATGAACCAGTCTCAGGTCTACAAAGTGCGATAAGAAGACAAAAATCACCATTCTATGTTAAAATATGAATGGTGATTTTTATATGGCACGTGTCATTTTTCATATTGATTTAAATTCTTTTTTTGCCAGTGCAGAAGAAGTTTTAGACCCATCCATTGCAGGAAAACCTGTTGTGGTATCAGGAATGTCCAGACGTAGTGTTGTCGCAACTGCTAATTATGAAGCTAGAGCCTATGGTGTAAAATCAGCCATGCCGATTCAGGAAGCATTGTCCTTATGTCCTGATCTTGTCGTGGTGAAAGGGCATTACAATTATTATGATGAACTTTCTGATAAATTCATTCAGCTGATTCAAAGCTATACACCTTATGTTGAAGTGGCATCCATTGATGAATGCTATGCAGACATGACTGAAGTCATTAAACTTTATGAAAGACCACTTGATCTGGCATGGCAGATTCAGCGACGTTTAAAAGAGGAACTTCATCTGAAATGTTCGATTGGTGTTGCACCAAACAAGTTTCTTGCCAAAATGGCCAGCGATATGCGTAAACCAATGGGAATTACCGTATTAAGAAAAGCAGAAGTAAGAAAGAAACTGTGGCCTCTTCCAATTGGTGAAATGTATGGCATTGGGAAAAAGACCGCTAAAGCACTGCAGACCATGGGGATCACAACGATTGGTGAACTTGCAGAATATCAAGATCGTATCCTGCTGAGCAAACTTTTAGGGAAGAACACAAACGCCATTATTGAACGCTGTTATGGCATTGCATCAGATGAAATTACAATGCATACTCAAATGAAATCAATGTCACAATCTACGACATTTCAGGATGATATTACGGATTATGATGAGATTCGAGGTTATTTTAAACGTCTTTCTTATCAGCTTGCAGCACGATTAAAACAGAATGGGATTATGGGAAATGTCGTTTCCATTTCTGTCAGATACTTTACATTTGAAACGATTGTACGTTCCAAAAAACTGACATATCCACTTCAGGATGCAGAAACTCTGTTTGAACAAGTGATGATGCTTTATGACGAAAATCAGGATGATCAGGCTGTGCGTCATGTAGGAGTAGGGGTATCCAATCTCAATCCTGTTGCAGCTCAGAAAATACAGCTTTCACTGTTCGAACAGTTTAAGGCAAATACAACGGATGATGTCATTGATGATTTAAATCGACAATTATCTGTACCAAGTCTTATTCGAGCATCTTCTTTACTGAAAAAAGAGTGACTTCTTGATTAAAAATCATTTCATAGAATGTAATGAGGTGATTTTTTATGAAATATATCTTTCCATGTCATAAGAAACTGTTGATCTGCATGATTGTGATTTCATGTTTTGGTCTTTTATCAGGAGTATGGTATGGATTACAGATGAATCCAGATGATGTTTTGTTGTGTCAGTCATTGATTCAGTCTAATTTATGTATTTCCATTGATTCCTTTCAGTACTTTTTAAAAGTATGTTTGTTGGAAGGATTCATGGTTTTGTTTCTTTTTTTATCTGGATTTTCTATTTTAGGAATTCCATTGATTTTAACTGTTTTATTTTTTTGTGGGTTTCGATTTGGTTTGATTGGTTTGATGCTCCTTCAGATGTATCAGATGCAGGGAATTTTGATTGTATTAGTTATACTGATCCCATCTGCTTGTCTGAAGATGGGTGTGGAATATGCGATTGCGGCAGTTTCAATGCAATTGTCATTCAGTTTTATTGAATCCTGCAAAGGGGTAAAAAAGAATGAAATCCTGCATTGTATTAATTCAAGATGTACAAGCTTGATTGTATGTTTAGGATTTGTTGTAATCTATGGTGCCTATCAGTCTACAATTGGTCTGTGGATGATGCACTTGTTTGAAAGTGGTTTATAAGAAAGGGTGATGATATGGAATTGATGAAAGCAGTTCAACGATATGAACTGGCAATGAAGACAACAATGCAGTTGTCTGACAAAACCATTGTTTCCTATCAAAAAGACCTTAAACATTATTTCAATTATCTGAAAAGTCATGAAGTCCATGATCTGGAACAGATTACAGGGCTTTTGATTCAACAGTATCTTCACGAACAATCTGAAATTAAAAGTGCAGCAACATTAAATCGATACATTACAGCGATTCGCTCATTTCATCATTTTCTTGCCGACAAATATGACTTTAAAGACCCTTCATTAGGTCTGTCTGTCAAAAAAAAAGCACAAAGAATTCCTGTGTATGCTACAGAACAGGAAATTGATAAAATCCTTGACCAACTGGATGATTCACCTAAATCACAGACTTTCAAGACCATTTTCATTACACTATATGGATGTGGATTGCGTATAAGCGAGTGTCTTGATTTGACATTGTCTCAGGTTTATATGGAAGAAAAATTTCTAAGAGTGCTTGGAAAAGGCGGTAAAGAGAGAATTGTGCCCATTCCTGAATTTACATATCACCGCATGCGATATTATCTGGATACAATACGTCCACTCTATCGCACTGTGCATTCCAAAACGTTTTTTATTAACCAAAAAGGAAAACATCTTACTAGTGAAAGCGTAGAAAAGATGTTAAAATGGTGTTGTATTCAAGCTGGAATTGATAAGCCGATTACACCTCATAAGCTGAGACATTCGTATGCAACTCATCTTTTAAATGGTGGTGCTGATTTGAGAGCGATTCAGGAGCTTTTAGGACATTCAAGTATATCCACGACGGAGATTTATACACATGTCCACAAAGAAAGATTACTGGAAGGTTATCGCAAATTCCATGCTAAAGCAAAGGAGACTTTATGAGAAAATACAAAAGAATGTTTGTCATCGTAATGGATTCACTTGGTGTTGGACAGATGACAGATGCTGAAAAGTACAATGATATTGGTGCAGATACATTTGGGCATATTGGTGAGGCTGTAGGTGGTCTCAATTGTCCTGTCATGCAGAAACTGGGTGTAGGTAATCTGCACAAAATTAAAGGAATTGATCCTGTTGTAACACCTGAGTCTTATTATACAAAGATGATGGAATTGTCTGTTGGTAAAGATACAATGACAGGTCACTGGGAAATTATGGGGTTGAATATTCAGTCACCATTCCAAACTTTTACAGATACTGGATTCCCACAGGAGTTGATGGATGAACTGGAAAGACGTACAGGTCATGGATGGCTTGGCAACAAGTCTGCATCTGGTACTGCAATTCTGGATGAACTTGGTGAAGAACATGTCAAGACAGGTAAGATGATTGTCTATACATCTGCTGACAGTGTACTTCAGATTGCATGTCACGAAGAAACATTTGGTCTGGATGAACTGTATCGCTGCTGCGAAATTGCACGTGATATCACAATGAAAGACGAATGGAAGGTTGGACGTATTATCGCTAGACCATTTGTCGGTGATAAAGCAGGTAACTTCAAGCGTACTTCAAATCGTCATGACTATGCATTGAAGCCATATGGCAAGACTGTACTGGATTCACTGAAGGAAAAAGGATTTGATGTGATTTCAGTTGGTAAGATCAATGATATCTTTGATGGTGAAGGTGTAACAGAAGCTTACAAGTCAAAATCAAACGAAGATGGCATGAACATCACAATCAATCTGGCAGACAAAGACTTTACTGGTCTGTGCTTTGTGAATCTGGTAGACTTTGATGCTCTGTGGGGGCATAGAAGAAATCCTGAGGGCTATGCAAAGGAAATTGAACTGTTTGATAGACAGTTGGGTGAACTGCTTGAAAAGCTCACAGAAGATGATTGTGTCATTCTGACAGCTGACCATGGAAATGACCCTGTACATCATGGAACTGACCACACTCGTGAAATGGTTCCACTGATCATCAC
>JAFYOL010000125.1 GCA_017560205.1 Erysipelotrichaceae bacterium
ACAAGATTAAGTGATCTTTCAACCACACTTTAATCTTACCTTAAGAGGTGTTTTTAATATATGCAATTTGGGTGGCTCTCACTAGTGGACGCACTGGCTCTCTGTACTGGACGGAGTGGCTCACTTTGACTGGAATACTCAATCGGTATGTGGATTTTTTGTGGACATCGTGTCCACAAAAGTGGTTGAAAACAATATGGTATACCAACGTTGTAAATGAAAAAGGCTCATGGAATCAATTGCAGTTGAACCATGAGACCAAGCGAACTTATCGTACAAGTTCATTGGATGTCCTTTGTGTTGAATATACCATAGAGAAGAAAAAGGATGACAATTGAATTGTAAAGTACAGGGAGTTCAGCTTGGATTTCCTGTTTTTGTTTGCAGCTGGTTTTGTTGGAATTTCAATGAAGTCAGCATAGAGGACCATCCCCGCATTATTTCTAAGTAACGAGACAAGGAGGAATCATAATGGAAAGGACACATGTCATCAAGAAAACTGAATACACATCAAATATATGGTTTCAAGTAGACAATTCAATCAATGAATCCTGTTTTGAACGACTTTTTACAATGTTTGATCAATGTGAGTTCACCAATGTGCCTCATTTGACAGTAAAAGAGTTTGTTTCAAAGCTTCAGGAATGGGAATGCTGCAATTCAAACAGAAAGCATCATCCATCTTGCATCAATTATGGTGCTACTTTAGAACTTATGTTACCAAAAGAAGCTTCAAATGATGTACTGCAGCAGTTGTGTGATCGTTTTATCAATGAGAATTTTGAAGGTTATCCATACTATGCAGCTGTTTATAAAAGGGGTTCTGCATCTTGTATCTTCTTCTGGATTTTTGAAAGGCAATACTATGAAAACAAGAAGCTTGAATGTGTTTATTACACAAAAGATGTGTATTCAAATGTCAAAACTGGCAGAATCTGCCGCAAAAATGATGAAAATGCTGTTTTAAGACATAAAAAGAATGATATCAAGAGAGAAAAGATGACTGAATTTTCACTTGTTAAAGCGCGTTTCTTTTCCTTCACAAAGAAAAAATTCAAACAGTTCAGAGAAAGTATTGTAGAACGTGTTGCTGGATATTTTGTGGACATGATGTCCACAAAAGTAGTTCAGGAAGTGACTTTACCAAAGTGCAGTCTGTCTTCTGTTCAATCTAGATCAGGACTAATCAATGCAATACGAATTATCAATCCAAAAATTATTGAGATAGAAACAGAAGTGAATGAAATTTATCAAGCGATGATTGATTGCGACATGCTAGATGAATTAAAGAAGGAATTCAATAAAGAGATCATTCAAAGAATTAAAAAGATCCTTCATGTGAAGGCTTTTCATCATGGAAATATGAAGAAATCTCTTCATATCCATGCTGGAATGAAAAGGGATGCTTTAGAGGCAAACATGGAGACACTTCTTGATTATGTCAAGGAATTGAAAACTGTCTTTTTTAAGAGATATTTTATGATGAAGGCAGAAATTTAAGGGATATGAAAATAAATGATAGAAAGGAACAGAAAAATGAAAAAGAAATTGGAAGCTCTTAGGAACATGGCTTATTTAGGGCAGTGCTACAAGACGGATTTAGCACTCATGGTGAGAGTTGGAACTCAATATGAATGTAAGCTTCAGAAACAACTCATTGATGCAGGATGTTAAGGGAAAAGGAAGTGGTGAAGCCGTTAGTGGATGCAAGAAACCCAACAGCATCAGTCGTTGCAATCACAAATAAAGGGAAAGCTCATTTATGTGATGAACTGAATACGGAAAAGTTTATGAATCCTCTGTTCAATCACACACATTTCAACATAAGCGAAAGTAAAAGGGTGCATCGTTATTTGGGTGATAACAGAATCATGATTATTATGCATAAGGCAGGCATCAGAACGTTTCCATATGAAAAGCCTTCTCTTTACCATATGTATATGCATTTATCACATGAGGTTGAGTTTGCGCCAGAAAAATATGACCATGAGTTTAGTAAAGAATATCATTATGACAACACACTTAATTTAAACAAGGTGATGAATGATGGGGTGTATTATTCCATCGATGAGTTTCGTCAATTTGTGCGGCATGAATATGAGGGAAGAATGGAGGATTCCTTTCAGGGATGCAGATTCAGAGGTGTACTTGTGACCAAAGACCAAATTATCTTAGTGTACTTATCCAATGTTTTTGACAACAAACGAATCAAACTTACATCGGGTCAGGAGGAAAGAGGAATTGGGCTTGTTGAAGATGTGTTCTCAGTGTTTAACAGAATTAAAGATGCAAATGCATTGGTCATTTCCTCAGGTAATGCTTTAGTTGTGGATATGGCAATCTGTGGACGAGAAGGGGTAACAAATGTTAATAAAGGGATACCCTATAAATCTTTGAACTTGCTTGATAACTCGTGCGATTTGTTCGAACACATCTATGTCATTCCACACAATATGGCAGGTGTCGATTCCTTGGACTACATTGCTCACAATACCTTTGAACAGTGGCAAAAGGATTCCCGTGAGCTGTTTGAAGAGTTTGAAGACTTTGAACTGATTCCAGAAGAGTTTGTCGCAAACAAGTGGCTTATCGCAAGAGATGTGCAGAAGGACATCCGAGCAATTTATGTGCCTTACTATGACATAAAAATGTTGGAGTTCTTTCATAAGTTTCATGAGGACATCACTATTGTGACATACGAGGATATGGCAGAGACGATCTCGCATTCAATCCGCAGGAAAGTTCATATTTATAATGTCGAGGGTGAACTGTTGGAAGTGAACCAATACCAGCTCACTGGAAGACTTGTTGGCAGTACATCTATAAATAATGAAAAGAAGCGCAAGAAGACACTCAAGCACATTGGGGTGAATGTGTCAGCTGAAGAAAAGAAGATGATCGAAAAGATGACAAAGGCAAATGGGACATCGATTTCATATTATATTCGCAAGCTGATACGCATGCATTTAAATGAAGATTATGATCAATATTTAAAGAGTCAGCAGCTGGAAAGAAACAATAGGAAGAAGTGAAAATATACCTGGAAATACGTCAGATTTACACCAGTTTGTAAATCTGGGTAGAAATAAGGGCTAAAATCCTTATAAATAAGGCTTATTTCAATCAAAATTAAGCCAAGTAGAGAAAATAGGAGGACAAGAATAATATGAACATCACATATAAATTATAATTGTTGTGTGATAAAGCCATATATGATATATAGAAATTGAAGATACTACTTGGTATTCAACTTAAGGAAAGAGCAAAGTTATGAATGAAAAGAAACCAATAAAAGATAACTCCTATTTAGAGGAAATGCAGAGACAAGGATTCAAATTTCGTTTAGTCAAATTGATTTGTGTTTTTGTCGTCCTCTGTTTCATCGTGATTATGGGAAGCAATACAACGAAAGAAACAACAAATGAAGTAGAACCCATTATTACAATGAATGAACTAGGAGGCACAAGTTCATATGTCAAAAAATCCATTTTAATGAAAGAGTATGGGCAATATGATTTATACATCAGCGAAACTCAATTTGATCACAGTGGGAATACATGGTATTCAATAACTGCATATATGCTTAATGACACAAAAGAAGCACAACAGAAATATAAATCCATCATAGAAGAAAAAAAGGATATTGAAATTGAGTATGCAAAAAATTGTCTGGAGTGCAGATATTATACAAACAAAGATGAAGATGTTCTGGATTATATGATATCACTGGACGGACAATTGCTGGATGTAGATCAGATTCATGTAGTATACGACTGGAATGCTGTTCCAAGTGATGGACTAAATACAAATTGTTTATTTCTACAAAAAGATAATTATGTCATTAGAATCGAGTTTAAAACAGTTACTGTTTTAGATGATCAGACATTGAAACTATTTGTGGAATTGTTTGATCGACTGCCAGCGTTGTTTATGTAGGAGTTCACCGACATTTCAGTAAACGATAAATTATCTCTATAATTACAAAAAAGGGGTCTCAAACGAATAGTCTGGACATACAAATAGTTGGCAAACTAGTCATGTGGAGAAACACCAACATCTAGTGTGGAAAGAAAGAGGTCTAACCTAGTGATAGGAAAGACCTCTTTTTACATGGTTATTTGAGTGAGAAACCGTAAATGGTAAATAATTGGCGCTCTCAAAAGAGAACAAAAACTTCAAATTTGATGATCGTGTTCTGAAATGAGAACACTGTTTGCCAAGTGCTGGATTTTCCGGTACTTGGCTTTTTTTTGTGAGCTTAGAGCTGCTTTTTTTGATGTGGTATACCAACATTGCAGAAAGGATGAGGTGTGTATGGTCATCGGAAAGCATAGATTGGATAAAGGGAAGGTTCATTTTTTCAAGGAGGTATTGGGGTATGAAAACAGTGTTTGTCTGTGAAAGTCATTTTAAGTGTGAAGAGGCATTGCTTGCAGAAGAGATGTTAAGCAAGTGGATTGAGATCATTGAGTGGCATGAAAAATATTCAACTTGTTTTGGTTAAAGAAGCTGCCTTGTGTGATAAGATAAAGGTGTCATATAAGGTTTTGTTTCTTTCATTGAAACGGAGAGTGAAATGATGGAAAAGAAGAGAGTTGCGATTTACTGCAGACTTTCCGAGGAAGATAGAGACAAACACCTTGATACAGATGATTCAATGAGTATTCAGAATCAGAAATCCATGCTTTTATCCCATGCTTTGAAACAAGGGTGGGAAGTTTATGGCATTTATTCCGATGAATTGCCTGGGACTTCCAGAACCAGACCAGAGTTTTTGAAGCTGATCCATGATGCAGAAAACAGAAAGTTTGATATTGTTTTGTGCAAAACCCAGTCCAGATTTACCCGAGAACTGGAACTGGTTGAAAAGTACATCCATGGCCTTTTTCCTTTGTGGGGAATTCGTTTTGTCAGTGTTGTGGACAATGCGGATACTGAAATCAAAGGGAATAAGAAGTCTCGTCAGATCAATGGTTTAGTGAATGAATGGTATCTTGAGGATTTGAGTGACAACATTCGTTCTGTTTTGACGGATCGACGTAAAAAGGGTGCTCATATTGGGGCGTTTGCTTTGTATGGGTATATGAAAGATCCGGATCAGAAGGGGCATCTGATTGTTGATCCTGAGGCTGCAGAGGTTGTCAGGGAAGTGTTTCAAATGTTTGCGCAGGGAATGGGCAAGACAGCGATTGCACGTGTTTTAAATGATCGTGGAATCCCAAATCCAACGGAGTACAAGCGTCAAAAGGGGTTGAGGTATTATCAGCCTAAGCGCTCGAATTCAACGCTGTGGAAGTATTTTAATATCAGTGAGATGTTGATTAATGATATGTACATTGGCAATATGACGCAGGGGAAATATGGTTCTGTTTCTTACAAGTCAAAGAAAAACAAGCCTCGACCTAAGAATGAATGGATTACAGTTGAAGGGACTCATGAGCCGATTATTGATCGAAAACTGTGGGATAAAGTGCAGGAACTGATTCAGCAAAAGACAAAACCTTGCTACACAGGAGAAGTTGGTCTGTTTTCAAGAAAGGTTCGTTGCATGTGCTGCGGATATGGTTTATCAAGTCAGAAAAATGGTCCTAGACACTATTTAAAGTGCTCTACAGCGTATGTTTCCAAGGGTGCTTGTGTTGGTGCGTTCATCTCGGTAAGTGCCTTAGAACAGATTGTGTTGGCTGAGCTGAGGCGTCTTTCCAACATGTATCTGAACATGGATGAGCTTGAATCCAAAGTGCATTTGAATGCGGATTTAACCCTCAAACTTGAACAGCTTGATCAGCATAAGCGTCTTTATGAAAAGAAGATTGCAGAGTATGTCAAAGGGTTAAGAGAGATGTACCTGGATAAAGTCAGAGGGGTACTTTCTGAAAGTGATTATCTGTATATGTCTAAAGATTTTTCCCAGGAAAAGAATAGAATCGAAAAACTGGTTGATGAGACAAACCAGGAAATCGAAAAATTAAAGGAAAGATTAAAGAAAAGTGAAGATCGAAGACAGCTGCTTGAAAAGTATGTCAATTTGGATCATCTTGATCGAGTGACTGTCGAAATTTTGATTGATACGATTCTAGTAGGTAAAAAAGACCCTGTTTCCAAGGAACAAAAGGTCGAAATCTACTGGAATTTCTAATAAAGTTGTGTTTACGCGATCGCAGCATCTGCTGCCATGTCTTCTACCAAATCTGTGATTGGATCTCCTTTGGATTGGAATGTCAGGGCATCAAATGGAAGACCTCCTGCACTTTGTGGCCATATGCCTGTTGTGTGGTCAGTGTAGTAGGCATCCATACCTGCTCGTTTGAGCTCTTCTGCACTTGCACCATGTGTCAGCTGATACAACATGGCACAGATGATTTCTGCATGAGCCATTTCTTCTGTACCGATGTCAGTTAACAGGGCTTTGACTTCATCGTATGGCATGGCATATCGTTGTGCCAGATAACGGTTGGATGCTCCCAGTTCACCATCTGGTCCACCTAACTGTGAGATGATGATTTTAGCCATTGCAGGGTCACGTTTTGTGATGTTGACTGGAAACTGCAGCTTTTTTTCATAAATCCACATGATGATTCACCTCGTTTTCCCAAGGCCATGGGCCTTTGTACCATTGATAGTCTTTTGTGGTGTTGTCCAGATTTGTGAGTGGTCCCATTTCATCTTCGACGTTGAGTTTGAGTTCTTCACGTTTGTCCAGGTGGCGTTTTAATAGGCGCAGAGCCATCTTATCTTGAGGATGTGTATCCAGATAGAGTGTCAGTTCCTGGATGCAGAAGTCATTCTGCTGATAAATCAAAAGTGCATTGTCAGTCATTGCGGTGTCCTCCTGTAAATGGCATGTCCAGTTCTTCAAACAGTGTGCCTGCCATCAGGGCATCTTCACAGTTTTTGAGTGTACGCATGTTTAAAGTCTGATTTTTGACATAGGCCATGGCCAGTGTCATGTCAGTGCATGTCTGGTCTGGCTGCGGGTCAATATGATCTTCTTTGTCTTCTTCACAGCTGCAAGTCCAGGCATTCATCTTGTCTTTGAAGATGCGTTCACTTTTTTCAAAGCAATTGTCTTCGCAGCAGCATTTGTTTTTCTGAAGCATGTTATCCCTCCTTATCTGCTTCACTTTAATGTATGAAGTCAGATTGAGGGTGTATGGACAGACCCACAAAAAAAGGAAGATTTCTCTTCCTTCCTGTTTAGTTTTTAGTTAATTTATCATGTGTTTTACGAATTGTGTCAAAAAGTTCAGCTGCTTTTGTGATTGTTTCAGGTGTAATTCTTTTTGGTGTACAATCAACTACATAATCTGAAGTAAGACGGATTAATTCTGTACATGAGTCTTTTAATGCCTCATCATCTGTATGAGAGATGATTAAAGAAAATTCTTCACAGAATGACATCAGGTCAAGTTCAGAATCAAGGCATTTATTAAATAAACTAAGAATTGTCTGATATGATGAATTCATAATGTTCTCCTTATAATTTCTACATTCTAAAATAATTTATCTTAAAAGGAGAGTATAGTGATTGAATGTGATAAAATAAAATAAGAAAGCAGGGATAGAATGATGCGATGTAATGATAAAAGTCTGCGTTTTGTGGGCAGATGGAAAGTAACAGAAGAGAAAGCAGTGACAACAGCGCCAGGTTCTCATTTTTATCTGGCATTTGAAGGAAAAAGTGCAGTCCTTCATTTTGAAACGATGTGGCTGATTGCGCCATATCCGCATTTATGGATCAGTGTGGATGATGGGGCATGGGTAGAAGTTCCAATTGAGAAGCACTTAAGAATACAGGCACGTACAGAAGGTAATCATGTGGTGAAGGTAATCTATAAGAGTGCCATTGAGAAAGCACATCGCTGGTATCTGCCTTTGTGTGGCTGTGCTGAACTTGTGGGTGTTGATGCCAAACCGGGTGTACTTCCAGAGTTTCATCAGAAAACGATTGAGTTTGTGGGGGATTCCATTACAGAGGGTGTCTTTATTGATGAAGAATATTCTAATGGTACTAAGTATCATGGACGTCCATATCAGGATGATGTAATGGCGGGATACAGCTGGCTGACTGCTGAAGCATTGAATCTGGAGCCTCTTTATATGGGATATGGTGCAGTGGGTGTGACTCGTTCTGGTCAGGGTTCTGTCCCTAGAGCTTGTGAGTCTTATCCATATTGTTTTCATAATGAAAAGATTGAGTATAGTGAACCTGATTATATTCTGATTAATCATGGGGCCAATGATCAGTTTGATACAGAAGAGAACTTTGTGAAGTGTTATATGGAACTTCTGGATGTGATCATGAATATTCATCCTCATTCTACATTGATTTTATTACAGCCTTTCTGTGGTGTATTTAAGGAAGGTATGATTCAGGTAAAAGATCTGTTTGAGAAGAAGTATGAGAAGGCAGCTCATCTGATTCTGACAGAGGGGTGGATACCTGCAGAGCCTTTGCATCCTCATCGTGATGGTCATCAGATTGTGGCTGAACATCTGATTCATGAACTGATTGAACGTGGTCTTGTGAAAGCATAAAACAGAAGAGAAGAAAGTCATCGTTTGATGGCTTTTTTATTGATAAAAATGACGAATTAAGAAATTAATTCGTCACTATCTTGTTGATGTTGTGCAGAAAACAACGTATCATTTACTCAGGTGATGCAGTATGAAAAAACGTGTAATTCTTGTAAGCGGGATGTCTGGAGCAGGGAAGACAAGTGCGACTTGTGTTCTTGAAGATATGGGCTATCATTGTATGGAAAACTTTCCAGTGCAGATGTTGAGTGCTTTGGTGGATATGGTTGAACATTCTACAGATCCTCGTTACAACCAGCTTGTGTTGTCGACATCCGCAATGGATTTTTCAGAGTACCTGCATGTGCTTTCAGGAAGCAATCTGGAAGTGTCAGTGCTGTTTCTGGATGCGTCCAATGAACAGCTGCTGCATCGATATAAATTAACGAGAAGAAATCATCCATTGTTCAGTACAGGTGTATGTCATACGCTGGAAGAGGCCATTGAAGAAGAAAGAAAGATGTTCTACAATGCCAAGGATAGAGTGACTTATGTCATTGATACTTCTTTTTTGAAGACGTCTGATTTAAAAGCGAAACTTCAGGAGTATTTCTCTCTTTCCAGCAAGCCTGTGTTCACCATTACGTTCATGTCTTTTGGGTATAAGCATGGTGTACCGATGGATGCAGACTGTATTTTAGATGTGCGCTTTCTGCCGAATCCATTCTGGGAAGTCAGCCTTCGTCCATATTCTGGAGATGACAAGTGTGTCTATGATTATGTCATGGATAAACCAGAGACAAAGGAATTCTGTGAGAAAGTGGTTTCTTTTCTGGACTTTACATTTGAAAAGTATGTACAGGAAGGCAAGAATCATTTAACGGTTGCGATTGGCTGTACCGGTGGTCAGCATCGTTCTGTCAGCATGACCAATTACCTGTATGAATATTATAAAGACAGATACCATTGTTTTAAGAAGCACCGCGACAAACAGGAGGTCTACAATGACTAGAAAAAAAGTGGTTGTGATCGGTGGCGGGCATGGGCAGTCTGCGATATTAAGAGGAATCAAGAAGATTGAAGAGATTGACATTACTGCCATTGTCACGGTTGCGGATGATGGTGGAAGTACAGGTCGTTTGCGTCGTCATTTTCATATTCCTGCAATGGGAGATATCCGCAATGTGCTCATTTCACTGGGTGAATCAGAAACACTTCTGGCGACATTGATGGATTATCGTTTTGAATCATCAGGAGATACAGATGAAGATGTCATGGGTCATAATTTAGGAAATCTGATTTTGACTGCGATGACAAAGTCCTGTGGAAGTTTTATGGACAGCATTACCACACTGTGCAAGGTGCTCAATGTGCGCGGGGATATCATTCCTGCAACATCACAGGTGATTACGCTGTTTGCGCGCATGCAGGATGGTACGATTGTGCGTGGTGAATCCAACATTCCGAACATTTCCAATCGTATCCGTGAAGTGTTTTATGAAGAAAAAGTAAGTGCGACTCCAGCTGCAATTGAAGCGATTTTAAGTGCGGACATTGTAGTTTTAGGAATTGGTTCTGTGTATACAAGCATTCTGCCGAATCTCATTATTCCGGAAATTAAAGAAGCACTGGAAAAGTCAAAGGCAAAAGTGGTATACTACTGCAATGCGATGACACAGCCAGGTGAAACCGATGGTTATTCCATGGAAGATCATGTGCAAGCATTCCGTCATCATGGAAGTGATGTGGATATGGTGGTCATGGCTGATGATGAGATTCCGGATGAGATTTTAAAGCGATATCATGATGAAGGAAGTATTGAGGTCAAGATGAGGGAAGATGGTCATGATTATGAAATCATGAAGTGTTCTCTTTTGGACTTTTCAAGAGATTTAGTGCGTCATGATTCAGATAAAATCAGAGAGAGTCTTAAACTGATTTTAGAGAGGATGAATTAACATGTCCTTTACCACAGAGGTAAAAAGTGAAATATCACTGAATGAGTTAAAAGAGTGTTGTCAAAGAGCTCAGTTAAGTGCATTGGTCAAGATGTGTTCCACCTTGACTTTTTCGTCATTGGGTATGGTTCTGGTAATCAAAACTGAAAACGCAACCATTGCGAAACGTACATTAAAAATGCTGAAAGAACAGTTTGATGTAGAAACTGAACTGAGTGTTCTTCGTAAAATGAATTTAAAGAAAATCTACATTTATCAGATTCGTGTTTTATCTCATGTAAAACAGATTCTGGATGAACTGGGAATCTGGACCGATAAGGGACTTCAGGAGCATCCTGCTTATCTGCTGGTAAAGAAGGACTGCTGCGCACGTGCTTATCTGGCAGGTTCATTTATGGCTGCAGGAAGTGTGAATGCACCGACAAAAGCGAACTATCACATGGAAATTGCCTGCATGGAAGAATCGCATGCGATCTTTATTCAGAAGCTGATGGCAAGATTTGGTCTGCCTACCAAGATTATTGAACGCAGAAAGCATTTTATCGTGTATTGCAAGCAGGCAGATAAGATTGCGGATTTTCTGCGTTGTATTGCAGCATCTGAGGCACTGATGAAGTTTGAGGATATTCGTATTACCCGTGATTTCAGAAACAATCTGACACGTCTGGATAACTGTGAGCTGGCCAATGAAGTGAAAACGATTGCGGCTGCAACCAAGCAGGTGGATGATATCACATTGCTTAAGGAAGTCAGCATGCTCGATCACATGGATGAGAAGTTCAAAGTGGTTGGGTATATGCGTTTAAGTCACCCAGAAGCATCCCTGACTGAAATGACTGAAATCTATGAAGCAGAAACAGGTCAGGCCATTTCCAAATCAGGAATGAAACATCGTTTAAAGAAGCTGACTGATCTTGCGGAAGATATCCGCAAGCGTCAGGCTGAGCGTGCTTCTATGAATCAGCAGGAAAACGGGGTATAATAATCCTGAGGTGAATGAAATGGAACAACTAATGAAGTTTGCATATATCGCATTGTTTCTTGTAGCGATTATGACATTTTGGCCATTGATTGTCCTGCTTCTGGCGGGGCTGGTCGTGTTCATTCTGTATTCATCATGGAAAACAAAGAAAATGCTGAAAGAGTCTTCTTCTGGATTTGAGTATACTGGAACAA
>JAFYOL010000126.1 GCA_017560205.1 Erysipelotrichaceae bacterium
CTGCTTATCAACGATATAGGCTCTATCGAGTCACTCGGTGCTATGCTTGCCAGGTGTTTTAATCCCTTCCAGATCAAAGATTTCATTCAGCCATCTCGTCTTATCCATCAAATCAAAATTCAACTCAAATGGCCATGATAAACCATGTCCTGGTGCATCCCAGACAAACACATTTGTCTTGTCTTTAAAATACTCAATCTGTTTATCAAACAGACGATGATCTGCAGTCAAACCAGGCAGAAAGACAAGTGTTGGTCTGTTTTCATCAATCTCATTGATCCAATAGTGAATTGAACCAGATGATGTCGCATAAATCTTTTCAATCATAGAGAACTCCTATTTAAAACAATGTACAGATGAATTCATATAAGACAGGAATCAGTAAAGCAGGAAGCATATTGGCAACTGGAAAAGTCTTTTCTTTAACCAGATTGGCACCCACACAGAAAATCAACGCACTGCCTACAAAAGACAACTGTTCAATCAAGACAGCACTGATGACAGATCCAAAGATTGCTGCTACCAATGTAATTGAACCTTGATATACAAAAATCGCAGCTGCAGAAAACACAACACCTACGCCATATGTCGATGCAAGAACGGTGACAATCGCAAAATCCAGAAGTGATTTAGCGATCAGCATAGAACTATCCCCTGATAAACCATCCTGCATAGCTCCTACAATTGCCATAGCACCCACACAAATAATCAGGGATGTAGTCACAAGCCCTTCCACAAAATGATTGTCATTTTGTACTTTCACTGCATTTTTCAACTTAATTCCAATGTGTTCCATTCTCGCTTCAAGATCAATCCACTGACCAATCAGACAACCAAACACCAAAGAGAAAATCAGAAGCATCGTTCCCTGTGTTGCCAGTGTTGTCCCATCAATCACCAGCATATACTTTAATACACCACTTGCCCCAATAAAAATCGTCGCAAGTCCCAATGATTACATCAAAATACTTTCAAAATTTTTCGCAACACCGTTTTTCAGCATCAAACCAAGCAAACCGCCGAACACAACTGCTGCCGTATTGATTAAGGTACCTAAACCAATCATACTCATCACTCCTTAAATTTTATTTCTTAACTAAACCAAGCATCCATTCTTTTATATCGTTGCTTACTTTTTCTGTAACTTTGAGTTCATCTTCATACAGAACATCATGACGAGCTTTAGGATACAGTTTGCATTCAATATGATTGAATCCAGCTTTTTTCATGGATTTCAGGACATTTAAGACACCTTTTCCCTGATCCCCTACTGGATCATCACTTCCTGATACCAACAAGACAGGAAGCTGTTTATTCCACTTCTGATAGGTTTTTTGATTACCTGTACGTTTCATCGCATCAAGCAGCTGCCAGAACAAGCCTGCAGAAATATCTCTCTTGCACAAATCATCATTTAAATACCCATCTAACTGTGCAGTATCAGAACATAACCAATCTGCGCTAGTACGATTCGGTGCAAATTTCTTATTGTATGTACCAAATGACAAGTTACGAATCATGTCATTGGTTGAATCAAAACCAGCTTTCTTTGTTTCATTTTTAACCAGTTTCATAATCAACGAAAGAATCCATCCTGGCTGCTGACCAGTTCCCATAATCACAGTCCCTGCAAAATCATGAGAAGAAACAGCACTTAAATAATCTCTGACTAAAAATGATCCCAGTGAAAAGCCAAGCAGAATATGTTTAGCATCAGAAAAACGTGTTTTCAAATCACAATGAAACTGATGAATTTCCTTTATTGTCCAGTCCCATCCTGCTTCTTTAAAACTGGCACAAGATGAAGTTAGATCATGATGACCATGACCTCTTAAATCAAAACCAGCAACACCAATACCTGCATCACACATTGTTTGTGCAAATCGTTCATATCGTCCCATGTGTTCTGTCATGCCATGCACAACCTGCAGGATCATTTCTGGTTCTTTTTCAGGCAACCATACAACTGCATGCATGGATTCATTATTTTGTCCTTTAAAAGTAAATACTTCTTTTCTCATGTGTTTTCTCCACTTTTTGATAACTTATGTTTAACATTATATCATCAAATTTAAAAGACAGGAACTTTTCAGTCCCTGTCGTTTCTTCTTATTTACGAGTTGGCAGTACTTCCAGCCAGTATCCATCTGGGTCTGTGATGAAATAAATGCCCATTGC
>JAFYOL010000014.1 GCA_017560205.1 Erysipelotrichaceae bacterium
AAATCCAGTTCACCTATTTTGATTTGGGCCTGTATAAAAAACGACACTATCGCAGAAATAAAAACATCTATCAAGGTGACCCTTATGCCCTGCTTTGGGAAAACAAAGCTTATTATCTTTTATTTAAAATGGACTCGCATGATGAAATCAGTCAGTACCGCGTTGATAAAATGGATAATGTACACATCACAGAAATCATCTATGAATCAAAACCCTTTGATTTAAAACAGTATCGTACTCAACGCATCAACATGTACTCCGGCGAAAAAGTCAATGTCACACTGGAATTTAAACATAACGATCGACTGGTTTCCTTGTTGTATGACCAGTTTGGGGATGATTTCATGATTTTAAGTCAGACAGAAGATAAATTCACTGTCAATCTGGATACATCCATCTCACCAACATTAATGGGCTGGCTGGCTACACTGAACACACAAGTCAAAATCATCAAACCGCAAAGTCTGATCAA
The DNA here is from genome assembly GCA_017560205.1 of Erysipelotrichaceae bacterium. Taxonomy (GTDB): domain Bacteria; phylum Bacillota_I; class Bacilli_A; order Erysipelotrichales; family Erysipelotrichaceae; genus RGIG1896. The sequence continues at coordinate 473 of JAFYOL010000014.1, forward strand.
TGAATACCAGGACTATTTGAAACGCATACTTACACAATATGGAGAAGACCATGAAACAGATCAATGAACTGCAGAACATCATCAATCACGCTAAGAACATCGTATTCTTTACAGGTGCAGGTGTTTCAACTGACAGCGGTATTCCTGATTTCAGAAGCACAGATGGACTCTACAACATGAAATATGACTTTCCACCAGAAACAATCATTTCACATTCATTTTTTATAGATAATCCTGAAGAATTCTATCGTTTCTATCGTGATAAAATGATTTATCCTGATGCAGAACCCTCCATCACTCATCACTTTATCGCAAAATGTGAAGCCAAAGGCATCAGCTCAGGTGTTATTACGCAAAACATTGATGGTCTGCATACATCTGCAGGCTCCAGAAATGTCATTGAACTGCATGGCAGTGTCTTAAGAAACACATGCATGAAATGCGGCAAGAAACATTCCCTTTCATCCATTATGACCCCTGAGAAGCTTCCGCTTTGTTCATGCGGAGGTCTGATCAAACCTGATGTTGTCCTGTATGAAGAGTCACTGAATGACAGAGATTTATATCGTGCTGTTGATATGATAGCGAACGCAGATGTCATGATCATTATGGGTACTTCCCTGAATGTCTACCCTGCTGCAGGACTGGTTCGTTATTTCAAAGGTTCACACCTTATCATCATCAACAAGACCACAACACCATATGATCATAACGCTGACTTATGCATCAATGCATCTTTAAAAGATGTCTTATCAAAAATATACATTTAAACACAAAAACGGATCATCTGATCCGTTTTGTTTATTTTCTCGCCTTGGAGTATGTTACTCCATTTTTCATTTCGATGCCTCGTGCTTCCATCAATTCAGAAACTGTGACCAGCTGATATCCTGCCTCAATCAATGCAGGCACAACTGTTCTTAAAGATTCCACTGAACTCTCATGCAGATCATGCAGAAGAATGATATCTCCATCTTTAACGTTGTTCATGATGGCATCATGTGTCGCTCCCGCATCCAATGTATCCCAGTCTCTGGTATCCAATGACCACATCACCAATGGATACGGTGATGTACTTTTTACGGTCTGATTCACTGAACCATACGGTGGTCTTAACAGTCGGATTTCAGCCTCCCCAGAAGTAATTTCACTTAAAATCTCCTGATTTCTTGAATACTGATAATTAAGATTCGTTCCGCTTTTTGTCAGATAAGGATGATTGTAGGTATGAGAGCCTACTTCATGACCTCTATTGATTACATCCAGCACCACATCCGGATTTCTTTCCATACGGAATCCCAGCATAAAGAATGTTCCCTTGGCATCATACAGATCCAGCAGTTCAAGGGCAATAAGCGTATTCTGACGTACTGGACCATCATCAAATGTCAAAGCGACCATTGGACGCTCAGGATCCACATAATGACGCACAGGATGCACAACAGAATCATTCACCTGATACATCACTTCATCCTCCTTAAAATAGGAAGCCAGCTGTTCCATTGCAATCTCAACCTCAACCAGAACTTCCTGATCACTCAAACAAAGCACCAGTGAAAACAATCCGCTTTCTTCATCCATAAACAATTCAAATTCATGCAGATTGGAACCTGTTGTCTTTTCATAAAACTCCCTGCTGAAGGCAAGATCACCTAATATTCCTGACTCTTTAATCTGATATCGCACTTCCGTAGAAAAGAACTCATAGAAAGAATCTTGAAAGAACGCATTCCCTTCTACTTTTTCATGAGTTTCAAGATTACAGATTGTACGATACGTCTTAATCAGATGATCCTGTTCATCCACTGCATCAAAACTCAAAAATAAATACTTACCAATCTCATATTGATTAAAATCAACTTTCAATGTCTCAACCTGATCAACCGAATTCGCCAGATCATCCTTAATGAACTGTGCCATATTCAAAGAAAATTCAGTTTCAATATTTTTAGGATAAAACACCACGGCTTTCGCATCATTCACTTCAAAGCGCAGTGCACTTACATCTTCATTGCGTGAGTTTCTCAAGCCTTCAGGGATCAACTGTTTTTTTATTACAGGAACCAATGCCAGTCCAGTCAGAATCAACAGCACCAGCAGAATCCATTTTCCTTTTTTCATTTCATCACCTTTTTTTCGGACTTTCATTTTATCATAGTTTGTCTCTGTTTTTGTGAGAATATGACGAAACAGAGAAAGTTTTTTGTATGTAATGTTCACACAAGCCCACGCTAACTTTACCGGAGGTGGCTTATGAATTTCTATTCATTGATTATCAGAACACTTGCATCTATCCTCACTCTTCAGTTATTAACGAAATGGGTTGGGGCAAAAACCATCTCACAATGTTCCTATTATGACTATATTGTTGGAATTACGATTGGTGATGTTGCGGCATCCTTCGCATTGGAACAGAACACACACTGGATCTATCCTGTAACAGTCATGTTTCTTTATGCCTTCAGCAATGTTTTCGAATCTTGGCTGACCTCCAAATCCATCAAAGCCAGAAAAATCCTGACAGGTGTTCCTTATATCCTGATTTATCATGGTAAAATCATTGAAGATAACCTTAAAAAAGTTCACTTTGACATCAATGACCTTTCAACTCAATGCCGTATTCAGGGCTATTTTAATCTAAGCGATATTGACTATGCGGTAATGGAAACAACCGGACAGCTGTCCATCCTCCCTAAAAAACAGGCAGAACCTGTAAAAATAGAAGATACTGACATAGAATACACAGAAAACACACTGCATGCCCATGTCATTATTGATGGAAACATCATGGAAAAAAATCTTCATTCACTCGGATTTGATGTCAACTGGCTTCATCGCAGACTCAAAGAAATTCATGCAGAAAAACCAGAAAATATTCTATTGGCAATTGCCTCAAGTAACAATGATCTGATTGTATTCAACAAGAATGAAACACTGAAACACAATGATTACTTCATATAAGATAGTGAGGAATCAATAAATTATTCGTCATTTTTTATCATAGCTCATGCTATGACCTGAACTGTATCTTACCAGTCCAGTATCTTACAGAGAGTCTGCTTCCTGCTCGTAAGCTTTTATCGAAACATCTTTTCTGTAAGAATCATATCGATAAGAAATCATTCCAAGTTCATCCTGCCTCAAAACTATCCATCTTCCAGTGAATAGAATCCAATACAGGTTGAAATGATTACTTTTGTAGTTTTATATGTACTCTGTGTAAGCTAAAGCCCCCTTAGAAACAAAAAAGAAGAAGTCTTTGACATCCAACTCAACCTATTCAATTCAGTATGCGTATATGCCAATAACTTCTTCTTTTGAGTGATTATAGTTTACCATAAGCCCTACATGGTTTCAAGTGGGGTCATTTTCATGAATTCTAGTGAACTTTCCTATTCAATAAGACCTTTCGGTCTTTTATGCGATATTCAGTTCTTTCATCCAGACAGGAAGTTCTTTTTCCCACGCCTTTTCTGAATGGTCATCATTTTTAAAGCAATGCGGAATCACATCAACTCCTGGCTTTTTCATCAGTGCACGCAGAATCTGCAGGTTCTGATCGGTTGCCATTGCCATGATATGAGGCTTATACTCCAATCCACCCCAGCTGATGTAAATCACTGTATCCTCATGAATTGTGCAACCCAGATCATTGCGCAGAGATTTATAAACAGGATAAATATGCGGTGATACAGCCACAGCCTTTGAATACACATCAGAGTGCATCATAGCCGCATACAGCGCCATCAAACCCCCCATAGAGCTTCCACCAATATACGTATTTTTACGATCTGTCAGTGAGGGATATTTCTCATCTACCCATTTCTTCAAATCTGTACTCATCCATTTGAGTAAAGCTTTCCCTTTTTCAGGAACAGTTCCCCACTCATCCTCATAGAAAGTATACGGAGTGAATTCACTGAGTCTTTCATTGCCTGTGTGGTTGCATTCAATTCCCACTACAATTACTCGTCCATTGTGTTCATCCAGATATTTTTTCATTCCCCAGCTTTTACCATAAGTTGCCTCATTGTCGAAAAACAGGTTATGACCATCAAACATATATAAAACAGGAAAACGTTCATTCTCTTCCTTCTTATCAGGTATATAAATATGAAGAGTACGTTCACACTGATATGGTGTAATCATGACTTTTTCTTTAAGTATCATAAACATCCTCCAAATAAATATTTCCTATTATATTTCAAATGAAACCTATTTTCAACATTCTGTTTCATTTTCATTTCATGAACATGATATAATCAAACCATGAACTATTACATTGCAGACACTCATTTTGGACATCACAACATCATCAACATGGCAAATCGCCCTTTTCAGTGTGCCCAGGATATGGAAGATGCACTGATTGAAAAATGGAACAGAAAAGTCAAATACAATGATGAAATCTATATCATCGGTGATCTCTTTTACCAACATGATCACATTGATTCCATCTTATCCAGACTTAACGGAAAGAAACATCTGATTACAGGAAATCATGAATCAAAATGGCTGACTGATCAATACAGCCCCTATTTTCAATCCATTCAGTCTTCACTGGAAATCGTAGATCAGAACCATACAATCTACATGTGTCATTACCCTATGGTCGCCTACCCGAAGCAGAGCCGTGCCTACATGATTCACGGCCATATTCACAACGATACTTTGTTTGATTACTGGTGTGTGCTGCTGAAAAGAGCACGCATCTTAAATGCAGGCGTTGATATCAATCATTTTGAACCTGTTACTCTAAATGAGCTCATCGAAAACAACACCCTCTATAAGTCACAGGTTAAAGAGAGTTATCCGATGCATCTGTTAAGTGTACGCTTTCATCTGAATGCACTGAATGAACATCATCTCACAAAAGAAGAAGCTTATCAGAAACTGACAGAATATCTATCCAAACTGAACATCACACCTTATCGTGAAGGACTTTATCATTGTGATACAAATCACATCAAAACCATTGAATTGATGCAGCAACAGATTTTAAAAGATGATACCGCATCACAGATCATCAAGAACTTTGATGTTGTACACATTGATGAAGCAGGCAATTACAGTTATCTTAACTTTCTGCACCAAAAACACATCTACATCAAATAAAAGAGTCCAATGGACTCTTTTTCATCGATTGATAATTTTAACCTGAAAACCCGCAAGAACATCCAGTACTTTTTCATGAAGTTCCTTATCAAAGGAAGCAGTGCAGGATGCATCCACTATAATCGTAGCCTCAGGATATTTCGCCTGAAGCACAACCGCATTGGATACAACACAGATGTTGGAGACAAGTCCGACAAGTTCAATCTCATCTAAAGTTTCAGGCAGCACTGCAGCAATTGCAGGATCAGTGACATCCATACCAAAAACCAGCTTATCAATCGCCTTGGCATTGACTTCGTTTAACGCATCCGCTGTTTCACCATACACCTGCCATCCATACGTTCCTTTTATACAATGAACAACCGGAAGATTTCTGCCTTCTCTTGTCTCTAAATAGTTTTCAAAGTGTGTATCACGTGTAAACCAGACATACCCCTCATCATATTCTCTGATTTTTGACGCAATCTTTTCATCCAAAAGTTCAGCACCCGCAAAACCAAGTGCACCATCCACAAAATCATTCTGATAATCTATTACAAACAAGCCACGTTTCATTTCACTTTTCTCACCTTTCTGATCATTTCAAGAGCCTGAACATCACTCAGGCCTTCTTCTTTGGAATGTTCCATCAGTACTTTAATCAGTTCTGTTTCACTCATAAGGGGATATTGACGAATCAGTTGATTCAAACGTCCATTTTCATCATACAGATCCAGATACAATTGAATTGCACGTTTCATTATTTCATCATCACACTCCGATGATTTTCTTTCCACCAGTACTTTATGATACAAATCAGTCATCGTTTCCCAGTTTATCTCTACAGACTTCTGATAAAGTATTCTGTCCCAAGGTTCATTCTCATCAAAGAGCACTGTCTTGACAACACCTTGATAGTTGTGCTGTTTTAAAACCTGATAAATCGTCAAAAGATTCATCTGACAGAACGCATCCACACCAAACCACAAGACAAGTTCATCGATTTGATTCAGCTGAGAAACCATATCCAGAAAAGGCTGCATGTTTGTCATATAATCTTCTTTTGAAACATGATGAACATTTGCACGTTGAGAAATAAATTCTTCATCAAATGGATTCTTTGTCACTGGACCATTCATCATTGCTTCATTAAAAGAGACACTTTGAATCCCTGTTTTCTTCATCAGCCAGGTATTAAAATAAGTGCCATTGGTAACATGTACAATCATAATAACACTCCCTTGAACTCATTATACTGTTTTTGTCAAATCTTGTGTATAATAGAGTTATCGAAAGGATGGAATCCTATGAAAACTTATACAAAATGCTGTCTTGCGATTGCAGGCATCTTCGCCACAGCAATGGCTTCTTTGATCACAACAGACAGAGTCAAAGAACATAAAGAAAAGAAGAAATTCACAGCTTATGGATTTCCAGTAGAAACTGAATACGGAAACATGAGAGCTGTCAATGCAGGTGAAAAAGGACCACAGATTGTCATTTTAAACGGTTATGGTTCAGCATCCCCATATCTTGAATTCAAACCATTAATGAAAAGCTTAAGTCGTTTTGCCAGAGTCACTGTCCTTGAACCTTTAGGCTATGGCTGTGCTGATGATACAAAACGTCCTCGCACAATTGAAAACATTGTAGAAGAACTTCATGCAGCGTTGAATGCATTGAACTTAAAGAAAGTCTGGCTGATGCCTCATTCTATTTCTGGTGTTTATTCACTGGCTTTTGCCAACAAATACCCTGAACGAGTAGAAGGTATTCTGGCTATTGATCCAAGTCATCCGCAGCAGATTGATTACTTTGACACAAGCACTCAAAACAAGATTTCATTCTTTCTGAAAAACATGGGTCTGCTTCGTCTTACAAAAGGTCCAGTTCATGGAGAAGAAAATTATGGTGCTGATTATAATGCAGAAGAACTGAATATGATGCGCATGATGTATCTGTGGCATAACCATGATATTCCTCAATGCAATGAAGCACAGCACATCAAATCAAATATGAACCTGTGCAGAAACATGGGTTATCCTGAACATCTTCCTGTTTTGATGATGCTTGCATCTGAAAATGTCAAAAACTTTGATGACTGGTGGCTGCAGCTGCATGATGAACAGCTCAGCACAACAAAACATGGAAAGATGACTATCCTCAAAGGAAATCATTTCCTGCACCTGACACAAAGCACACAGATTGCGGAATGTTCAAGAAAGTTCATTCGTGATACTTTACTTAGAAAACTGGAAGAAGCAGAAAAGCAGTTAAAAAAATAAACAGATGGATTCCCCAATGTCATTAAGTTAAGACAAGCTGAATGACATTGAGAAAATCTACTCATTAAGTTAAGCGTCATATCCATGTAGGTTATGGCGCTTTTTCTCTTTAATGATTGCTGGAACTTTGATAATTATCAACCTTAGTTTAAAA
>JAFYOL010000127.1 GCA_017560205.1 Erysipelotrichaceae bacterium
GATTCCTTTAACCCTTTAAAATTTCTTTATATTTTGTTTATAAGCAAAATAAAAAATGGGGCGTTCCAACCTAAGTGGTTGAAATACCCCATTTTGTCGATTGTCTGAGAAGACGTTAAGTCTTCTTTTAATTTATCTCCTTGTTCTGATTCATGAACTGATCCAGACCATCCACAAAATCATCCAGCATTTCAAATTCTTCAACCGGCACTAAATTGATATTCAGTTTACGTGTCAGATCCATCATGCTCGAACCAACCAATGGATGACGTACGACAAGTCCTTTAGGAAGTCCACGTTGCATAAAGGCTTCAATCATCAAATCAATGCATTGAAACTGAAGATCACCAAATGGTTCAAAAGGAACTGCTGCCAGCATCTGCTGATCCAAAACATTTGCCAGTGCAGCAAGATAGACCGGCGAACTTAAGTCCCCTTCTGATGCAAAGACAATTGAATCCGTCACCTGAACATCAAATTCCCAGATTTCATCAATGACGTCCAGTTCAGACAACTTCTGCATCAGTTCATCATCATCGATTTCTACAACATCATATTTTCTAGGACGATAAGCACTCTTTTTACTTGAACTGCTTTTCTTTTTAACATCATAAACAAATCGGCGCTTATTAAAATCAAGTTCATAGCCTTCTTTCAGATACAGATTCATCGCATCATGAAGTTCATTGATTAAATAGGCAAGACGCTCTTCATCTGTTTCATCTAAACCTGAAATAAAATGTCTTTTCTTCTGAGAAAGCATTACAGGAATCTCACGATCACTCAGCCCTAACTGATGACCAGCTTCACGATAAGGTTCACTTAAATGAGCAGGATCATCAAAGATAACTTCATAAAAGTCATGTTCATAACGATGAAACAAATCCACTCTGATATTGTCCATCGGTTTAAAATCATCTGAAATGTCATAAAACGATTCAATTCCATGATAGAAACGAATAGATTTTCTACCCGAACTCATCATGAACAAGCAATAAACATGCTGCGCAAAAGGAACTTTATCCAGTTCAAATACTTCATGAGCATCAAATAAATCCCATGGTTTTTCATGATACAGGTCCACTGCAGCATCAATTAAACGCATTTTCTGTTCCATAAAATCACACTCCGTTCCTTATTGTAGCAAGTTCAAACGCAAATGAAAATAAAAAAATCATTTTCACTGTATCTATTAGATAGAAACAGTTGATATAGCACTGTATCTATGTGATAATAACAGTGAAAGGAGGACAAAACATGAAATTTCACATCGATGCTGCAAGTGATATTCCAAACTACCTGCAGCTTGAACACCAAATTAAAACAGCTTGTCTTCAAAGAAAACTGAAGCCAGGCGATCAATTGCCCTCCATACGTGCTTTAGCCAAGGAACTTTCCATTGCGATCATCACGATCAAGCGCGCCTATGATGATCTGCAGGCTGAAGGCATCATCGAACTTCGCCAAGGCAAAGGATGTTTTATCAAAGAAATCAAAACATCCCGCCTCTCTCAACAAAATCAGATACTGCTCAATAACAAAATCACTGAGCTGATTCATTATGCCAAAGACATTGGATGCACTGATGAGGAAATCACAAATGCCCTGTTGGATGCAGCCCATAAAAGTAAGGAGGATTCTCATGAACTCTGAATATGCATGCACAATCCATGATTTAAGAGTCATCTATGACCATTTCCGTTTAATGATTCATGACTTCAATATCCCTAAAGGATATGTCATGGGTCTGGTTGGTAAAAATGGTGCAGGTAAATCAACATTGATTCGTTCAATGCTGGAAATCATTCCAAGAAATACTGGAGACATCAATATTCTGGGATTAAATTTCAAAGATAATGCCATGGAAATTAAAAACAGAATTGGCTATGTAAATGATACATTCGTTTTTCCACCTGATGCCAATGCCAGAAAAATCGGTAAACAGATTGGTCAATTCTATAATCATTTTGATGAAGCTTTATATAGACAATTGCTGCTGAAACATGACATTGATTTGAATCAATCCTTTAAACATTTCTCCAAAGGGATGTGTGCCAAATATTCCATCATCTTTGCAATTGCACATCATGCAGACTTTCTGATTCTTGATGAACCAACAGCCAATCTTGACCCTGTTGCTCGCAGAGAAGTACTGGATCTGCTTTATGATCTGATGCAAGAAGAAGATAAAACCATTCTTTTCTCAACGCATATTACATCAGATCTGGACCAGATTGCCGACTACATCACATTGATTCAAGATGGTAAAATTGAATTTACATTATCTAAAGATGATCTGCAGAACATGCACCAGATTGTGACCATTGAAGGTGAAATTCCATCTGACATGAAACCTCATCTGATGGGAATCAAATCAACTTATGAAGGCACGACCGCTTTATGCACAAAGGCCAATGAATACAAGAATACGGACAAAATCAGATTCAGGAAAGCATCCATCGAAGATTTGATGGTTTACTGGAACATCCGATGAAGAAAATTATCGCCTCTTTCTTTGGTGTCCGTTCCCCTTTCTTGTGGTTTTCTCTGGCCATTGGACTTCTGCTTTTCTCCAAAAATCTGCTGATTTCCAGGCTCATTCTGTTTATATGGATGCTGAGTTATGTTGGTCTTCTTTTCGAAAAGACCTGGATCAACAATCAGGAAACACCAACTTTGCTATTGGATGCACTGTTGACGCCTTATCATAAAAAAAGAACTCTGATCAGCTATTCTGTTCTTCTTTCAAGTCTTTATGCTTGCTTGTCTAGCCTGATGATGTTTTCATATATCACGCTTTACAATCAGGAGGCTCTCACATCAGATTTACCTCTCAAATCTCTTTTATTTGAAGATTATATGTCTTCTATCATCGTGACTGTTTTACTCACTGTGTTATCCATTTCCAATCATTTCATTGAACGATCATATGCTAAGTTTCTGTTTAACGTAGCAAATATCCTGCTCTTCCTATGCTATGCACTCAATTTAAATTCGAGCATTATACTGAGTGACTTAGGAATATCTATTGTAGTCATAACTGGACTGTCCCTTTATGTATCCTTAACAAATATTGCAAATCTTAAAAAGAAGAAAGAAGAAAAAACAGAAAAGAAACAGAAAAAAGAAACTGAGTTTGTCGTTGGAAACAACATCAAAGGCATTCTGACCCTTTCTAAAATGAATATCGTTGCAGAAAAGGAAGTATTAAACTCTGTATGGACTGGTGTGACAAGTTTCAGCACGTATTTTATCATTCGCACCATTTTCACGATCATTGAAGTGGGAACTGTTTCCTCTGGTCTTTTAACCAACTGGATCTTTGTGGTCATGGTGTTATGCATCATCTCTGCAATCAGTTCGACAAGAAAAATTGTTCAGATTTATGATGCCAAAAACATGTTGAAGATTGTCCCTGTCCAGCCTTATCAGCGCTTTAAGGCATGTGTCATCACCGCTTTAACACCAGTTGTCACTGCCCAGGGAATTGCAGCTTTGTTTATCCTGCTTCTGTTGAATTTCTTTGATGCTGCAAGCTTCTTTATGACTTCTCATCCACTAGAACAGATTCTACATCTGATGGCATTGGCTATCTTTCCAATCTCAACATTTCTGATTTGTCTTCACATTCATTTTTCAAAAGACCGTACACTCACCATCATCAAACTGATTGCTGCTTCTGTGGTCACAATGATGCTGTATTTTGGTCTGCGTGAAGCTTTGCAAATCGTTATTCCTTTAAAAATGATTCTCGTAGCATTTGTATGGGTTATCCCTTATTTGCTTGTGATTCCACAATTTGAAGGCAATAAAACCCTGCATCAGGAGGTACAGTTATGAAATCTATTCTTCTTATGCAGTTGATTGCAGTTTTGCTGATGTCCATTCTGCTTCCGGAAAGAATCATTGATTTAATGAACAATGAGACTCAACCAGACTCTTATCAACAAGTTCAGGAACATGATGCTGCACAGCAGCCGTATGTCATTGCAACACATGATTTTGATGGAAAAACAATTTACTTTATGTATGTACCAAAGTGGTATAGTGTCTATGCAGGTGAAAGTACGGAGATTCCATTCATGTACAACAGCACGCCAATCCCAAATGAAGACAATACACTTTATTTCTATGCGGAGCAATTTAATACGATCTATTATAATGAAGATGGTCCAATCGAGCCTGTTGATACAATTGAATACTCAGATGAAAATGTAACTTACTCTGCTAAAATTTACCATTTCAGTCCTGAAAAAACTGTTTTTGGCAAAAATGCAGCACATACAGAAGATTACGAATTCCGCTGTTTGACAAACATTGGATGTACTGCAGAAAAAATCGACATTGATCAGCTGGTTAAAATGATGGAAGACTGGAAAGTGATTGATAAAACTGAGGGGCAGCGTTATCAGAAACAGATGACTTTGTATTTCTGGGTATCTCCTTATTTTTATCAATTCAAATTAACAACTTTAGAGAAATATGTATCATCTTTGGACTTGTATTTCATGGTTTACACCAACACTTTAAATGAGACCATACTCTTCTGCAGAAGTGATGGAGAAGTCACTTACTATAAGCTCAATGAAAAACAGAAAGCAGAACTGGATCAATTAATTCAATAAATAAAATAGAAAGGTCATCCTTTATGAGAAAACCCCGTTTCTACTTATATACCATCATGTTTCTGATTGTCTTTGCACTGCATGAAGGATATGGTGCTGCATCTGTGTATCGTCCATTTCTGAAAGCGAACTTTAATGTTCATATGGTTGTATACCGTTATCAGGATGAAACTGTGTTTGCGCATATAGGCAATAAACAATCAGGTGCATATCAGCTTCTCATGCGCGGAGAATATCTTTATCCTTCAAACGAGCCAGAATATGGTGACAAACAGATAGGCACATACCCTGCCAATGGTCAATTCATGAAAGTAAATGAACTTTCGCATGAATTTGATCTAACTCGCCTGCAATTGAATACTTCAAATCAAAGTTGGTGTGATCGTCTGATATTAAATAACGAGGAATTCAATCTCGTGATGATGAATCTGAAAGAATACACAGGCGTTGTCTATTATTGCGGACTCTTACCGATTACCTATGGTAAAGTCGTGACCCCTGAAAAAAGGATTGGATTCAAAACCATCTGGCTCATTGACTTTACGATAGATCCTCAAAATCCAATTATCACGCAAATTAAATGAAAACAGCTCAACTGAGCTGTTTTTTATATCTTCTTTTTTAATGTATTGTATTCTTCATCATTTAACACATTGTAAGGTACACTGACTACTTTACCTGCTACTTTGTTGGCAAATGCTGCGCATGATTTTAAATCATGACCTTTGGCTAAAGCCGCCAAAAATGCACCGCAATGTGAATCACCTGCGCCGATTGTATCCGCAACTTCAACAGGTTCACTTTCTGTCCAGAAACTATCTTCATTTTTGATATAGCAGCCTTTTTCACCACATGTCACAACAACCAGATTGTGCGTCTGATGATGCAGAACTTCAGCAGCATCTTCTACATTGTCTTTACCAGTATAAAGCATAGCTTCCCTGTCACTTAGATGAAGCATGACACCATGATCAAGCAGCTGATTCATACGATCTGTCGGTATATGCATGATGCGTGGTCCCGGTGCATAAAGAAACTTGATATCTGTCTCGATAATCGCATCAATTAGTTCCTGACCGTTACAATCTTCTACTTCAAGGCCACAGATATACCCATATTCATATTCTGATAAATTCAATGCATCCAGCCATGGTTTCTGAAAAGTGTATTCAGCACCATGCAAGGACATGAATGTACGTTCTCCATCCTTTTCGACAAAGCATAGGCAGCTGCCATTTTCTTCTTCGACAAAGATTTCACTGATAACTCCATGTTTAACGATTTCCTTACGAATAAAATCCCCATAGACACCTGTCCCCAAAGGACTTAAAAACGTATACGGAATGCCTAAATGAGCCAATGCATGAGTAGCGTTGAAAGCACAGCCACCAATGCGTGTACTCTGTTTTTCAGGATGTACATCCTCCTGTCGAGTTGGAAGATGATCCAGATTTAAGATGACATCACAGACTGTTGATCCAATCATGAGAACTTTTTTCATATTAACCACCTTTACAAGTATACCATTCAAAAAAGTTTTTTGGAAAGATTTGTCTTTTCAAAGTAATGAACTTGTCATAAACCATGATAATCATCGTAAATCTAATGTCTATATCCCGTATCTTTCAAGACCATTTTCTGAAAAGTTGACCCTCTTCAGTTACATCCATAGGCATGATATAATGCGTTCCCGGAAAGGAGAAGCCTATGGACTTGTTGTATTTTCTGTTTGGAAGCTGTCTTGGCTCATGGATTTGTGCATCTGCTTATCGTTACAATCTGCTTGAATTAAAGAACGAAAAACGTTCTATCTGTCCACAATGTCATCAGAAACTACCCTTTTATGATCTGATTCCAATCATAAGCTGGTTTTATTTAAAAGGAAAATGTCGTTTCTGTCATCATGAGATTCCTTTTGATCATTTGGTATGTGAAGTATTATGTGGGTTATTGATGGTCTTTTGTATGCATCATCATGAGCCTTTGTTGATGTGCAGTTTAGTTTATGTTCTGATTTATGCTGCTTATACCGATATCTATCATGGGCTGATACCTGATCGTTGTCATGTGATGATGTTTTTGATTTATGTGTTGTCTGAACCTGCTGAATGGGAAATGCAGATGCTTTATTTTTTTATCGTTATATGTGTCCTGTATCTTGTTGCATATATAAGCCAAGGATTGGGATATGGTGATGTGAAACTGATCGCATCAATGTCTTTGTTTATAAGTTTGTATAAGCTGTTATGGGTGATTTGCATTGCTTCTACAAGTGCTTTGATTTTTAATCTCTCAAAAAGAAAAAAGGACAAAATCAGATTTGCCCCTTATCTAAGTTTTTCATATTTTGTTGTGCTTTTATTCAGAACGATTTGAATGGATGTATTCAATCAGAAGATCCATCGCTTCAATATATCCCTGTGCACCTTTTCCCTTTACCTGACCAATGCATGCCATTGCAGGATAGGAGATATGACGGAATAATTCTCTTTGCAGAATATCGGAAAGATGAATTTCAACTGCAGGAATCGGAGCAATTGACTTTAATGCATCCAGAATCGCAATGCTGGTGTGTGTATAAGCACCTGGATTGATCACAATGCCATCAACATGAGTAAAATAAGCTTCCTGAATCCAATCCACCAGAACACCTTCATGATTGCTTTGACGCACTTCAACTTCAATGTTACGCTGCTGTGCTTCATCATGAATCATCTGAACGATCGATTCATATGTCATTGTTCCATAAATTCCTTTTTCACGAATTCCAATCATATTGATGTTGGGTCCGTTTAATACAAGTAATTTCATCTTATATTCCTTTCTATCTAAAAGAATTCTTTATTCAACATGAACATCGATGCCTAATCTGGCAAGATCTTCAAAAAAGGCAGGATACGATTTACGTACTGCTTCAGCGCCTTCAATGACTACAGGTGTTTTTGCAACGGTTGCGCCAACTGCCAGTGCCATAACAATGCGATGATCGTTATGTCCTGACAAACGCTCTGAAACAGACCAATCTGTTTTTCCAGTAATCCAAATTGTATCGTCTGTACTTCTGATTTGTACTCCGCATTTTCTAAGTTCTGACTCCATGGCCTCAATGCGATCACTTTCTTTGATACGCAAACGTCCTGCATTGATGATTTTGGTTTCACCTTGCGCAAAAGAGGCAAGCATCATCAAGGCTGGCCCTAAATCAGGACAGTCTGCAAGGTCAATTACAGTGGCAGCAAGTTCACTTCTATCAAAACAGTAACAATCATTTTCATATGTTACTTTACCATTCATCTGTTCAATAATATGTACAACAACACGATCGCCCTGGAGTGAATCCTGTTTTAGACCACCACATCTCACTGGACCATTGAGTACACCCAGTGCTGCAAAAAATGCAAGCTGGCTGTAATCTGATTCTACTGTTATATTCTGTGGATGATAGCTCTGATTACCAAAAATCGTTAATGTACGGTCCTTCGCTTCAATCTGAATACCAAATTTTTTCAGCATTTCGATTGTCAGATTGACATAGCTTTCTGATTCATAAGGTCCTTCAATGATGACTTTTGAGTCTTCGCTTAACAAAGGCAAAGCAAACAGAAGACCGGAGATGAACTGAGAAGAAACATCCCCTCTTACATGGATTTCACCTGCTTGAAGTACTCCCTCTACAATCAGCTCATTTTCTGTCTTTCTTAAAGGAGTCTTATTGTCTTCAAAGAGTTTTTCATATACGCTTTGAGGTCTTTGCATAAGTCTTCCTTTTCCTGTAAAGACAACTTTGTTTTCGCAAAGAGAAAACAAAGGAATCAGAAAACGAAGTGTTGATCCTGACTCTTCACAGTTGATATGAAGCTCTTTTTCAGACTTGAGTGTTTTGATACCCGTAATGATGACATGGTCCTTAAAACGCTCGATATGAGCTCCCAGTGCCTCCATAGCAGAAAGTGTCGCCATGACATCCATGGAATAGTCGATGTTGTCAATGCGACTAGTGCCACCTGCTAGTGCAGCACAAATCACAGCACGATGAGCCAGTGACTTGCTTGGAGGAATCTGTGTAAAGTGCTGAGTACAAGCTGAAGGTTGAATTAGCGCTCTCATTTAATTTCCCTGCCCACAACGTGTGCAATTGCTCGACATTTCTCAACAAGGCGAGCAAACTTTTCAGGTTTAAGTGACTGGTCACCATCTGACCAAGCACATTCAGGATTGTTATGAACTTCAATAATCAGACCATCTGCACCAGCTGCAATTGCTGCCAGTGACATCGCTTCAACATAACGATAATCCCCAGTTGCATGAGATGGGTCAATGACAATTGGAAGATGTGTCTTTTCCTTAATGACAGGAATAACACTTAAATCCAAAGTATTTCTAGTGTACTTTTCAAATGTACGGATTCCACGTTCACACAGAATGACATTTGGATTTCCTGCTGCCATGATGTACTCAGCAGACATGATCCATTCTTCAATTGTATTGGCAAGACCGCGCTTCAACAGAATTGGTTTCTTTGATTTACCTAACGCCTTTAAAAGTTCAAAGTTCTGCATGTTGCGTGCACCAATCTGAATCAAATCGACATACTGTTCAAATTCTTCCAGCTTGTCTGCACTCATCAATTCAGATACAATTGGAAGTCCTGTCAGACGACGTGCTTCCACCAGATCAAGGATTCCTTCTGTCTGCAATCCCTGAAATGCATATGGAGAAGTACGAGGTTTGTAGGCTCCACCACGTAGCATCACAGCACCAGCCTCTTTAACAGAGTGTGCAATCGATTCAATCTGTTCCTTTCCTTCAACTGAACATGGACCACCAATAATCACGATGTTTTCACGTCCACCAATTTTGATTCCTGCAACATCAACTACAGAATCATCTGGATGGAAAAGACGATTTGCCAGTTTATAAGGAGCTGCAATACGTGTTACTTTACGTACTGCATCATTCGCCTGAATGCGATTTTCATCAAGGCGTGCTGTATCACCAACAAGCCCTAAAACGTCATGGTTTTCCCCTACGACATGTGTAACTTTCACACCATAGGATTCAAGCTCTTTAATCAATTTTTCTACTTCAAGTTTTGGTGCTGACTTTCTAATTGTAATAATCATAATTCAATACCTTCTTTCCAGCATTTCAGAATCATTTCAACAGTATCTTCAATTGAACCTTCATTCAACACTGAAGCATCTGCCTCATGTTCATAAAGTGCTTTTCTTTTCTCATAAAGTGATGCAAGCTGACTCTTATTGGAACTCAGTGGTCTTGAATCACTTGTTTCAAGTTCATTCAAATTGCGTTTCAGCCAGATGACAAATCCATTCTGATGAAGCGCAATCATGTTTTCTTTACGAGTGACAATACCACCTCCTGTAGAGATGATTACACCCGTTTCATTCATAAATCGTTTAGTGATTTCAGATTCTTTTTTACGGAACCCTTCTTCACCTTCAAGCGCAAAATATTCTTTAATGCTCATGCCAATATCATGAACAATTTCTGCATCCAGATCAATCACTTTGCGTCCTATCAGGTCAGCCAGTTTTGATGCAATCGTCGTTTTACCACACCCTGGCATACCAATCAGCACAAGATTCTGTTTCTCGGCTAATAGTTTTGCATAGATTTCAGCAGTGATTTCATCTGGGAAAGTTCTATGCTGAAAATATCCAGCAGCCTCGACAGCCTGTGCCACCAGCATCAAAAGACCTCCGCATGTCTTTAAACCACGATCAGATGCTTCTGCAATCAGTTTGGTTGATAATGGGTTATAGACAACATCAACAACAGACTCAAGCTGAGTAAACTTATCCAAATCAACGACCAGTTCATCTGAATGTGGATACATCCCTACAGGGCTTGTGTTGATAATCACTTGAGCATCATTATGTTTTGCATAACACTGTTCATATGTGATTGTTTCATCTGAAAGATTTTTTTTCACAAGCACAATTTCTTTTGCCTGCAGTTTTTTCAACACCCAGATGACTGCCTTAGCAGCTCCACCATTGCCCAAAACAACAACTTTTCTGTCTTTGATATCAATGTTTTTGATACGGAGCATTGTTTCAAAGCCACCTGCATCGGTGTTGTGTCCTACATATCTGCCATCTTCTAAAACGATGGTGTTGCATGCCCCAATGCACTGGGTCATTTCATCAATTTCATCCAGATATTGCAGAACAGTCTGTTTATATGGAATCGTGACATTGCAGGCACGAATTTTCTTTTCAATAAACAATTCTTTCAGTTCGTCTTCATTGACTTCGATCATCTGATAGCCAGTATTACCAAGCTGTTCATGAATCCCTTTTGAATAGCTGTGACCTAATTTTTTACCAATCAAGCCAATCATTTGGATTTACCCATCCAATCTGTTTCAATAGATCGTGACATCCTTCGATCATCAACTGCAATTGCAGTCAATGAATCGATTACAGCACGTGCCCGATGAGCAATGCATGGATCATGACGGCCTTCGATTTCCAGATCAACATTTTCCATGGACTTGAAATCCACAGTTTTCTGCATCTGATAAATAGACGGAGTTGGTTTAATCACTGTTTTAAAAAGAACGGGCATCCCATTGGAAATACCTCCATTGATACCTCCATTGTGATTAGTTATGGTCATAACTTTGTTTTCTTTTACTACAAAGCTGTCATTAGCTTTTGAACCATTCATCATAGCCAAATCAAAACCACTGCCAAATTCAATTCCTTTTACACCACCAATTGAAAACAACAGATGAGAAAGTACACTTTCCAGAGAATGGAAATATGGATTGCCAATACCTGCAGGAAGTCCTGCAACAGCTGTTTCAATCACAGCTCCCACAGAATCTTTGTTGGCTCTTGCCTGTTCAATGCATTCAATCATTTTCTTTTCTGCATCTGCATTCAATACACTGAATACTTTCTTGTTGCATACTTCAATCTGAGATACAGGATTCAATGCATCAAATGCATCATCTTTGATATCCATCATCTGATAGAGATGAGATCCAATTGTGACTCCCTTTTCTTTCAGCAGCTGAAGGCATAAAGCACCTGCTGCAACCAAAGGTGCCGTTAAACGTCCTGAGAAATGACCTCCTCCATCTGCATCCTGAAAACCGCCATATTTGATTTCTGCAGTATAGTCTGCATGAGATGGACGAGCAACATATCTCATTTTCGAATAATCTTTTGAGTGCTGAGACGTATTTTCAATCATCAGACAAATTGGTGTACCACAAGTCACACCATTTTTAACACCAGAGATAAACTTCACCTGATCCGCTTCATGTCGAGCAGTTGAAAGGCTTCCCTGTGCTCTTCTTTTGTCCATCTGAGCATTCAAAAAATCAAAATCAATTTTTAATCCTGAAGGAAAACCATCAAGTACACAACCAACGGCATTTCCATGGCTTTCACCAAACAATGAAATTATCAGGTTCTGACCAAATGTACTTTTCATTCTGTTTCCCTCCTGTTCAATAATTCTTTCATTTGAGCAAAGTTTCGTGTTTCGACACGTGCTTCACCAATTTTATCGATAACGACAACGCTGACGCTGTCTTTACCTGCTTTTTTGTCCATTGTGAGTACTTCAAACAGTGCTTCTGCATTGACGTCGATATCTGTTGGACATTCCAAACGACTCAGGCACTTTCTGATACGCTGACGAATTGTCTCATCTTCACACATCAGCAACATCCCCAAACCTACTGCTTCACCATGATAAAACTGTGGCATAGAATAACTTTCAATCGCATGCCCGATGGTATGACCAAAGTTCAGGATTTTACGTAATCCTTGTTCAGTTTCATCTTCTTCTACGACTCTTTTTTTCATCATCAATGAACGTAGAAGAATTTCTTCGAGTTGTTCTTCAATGTTACCTGTTTCAAAAATCTGAAACAATTCAGCATCTTGAATACATCCAGCTTTTAATGCTTCGACAAGTCCATTGTTGAAATGACGTTTTGGCAAAGTGGAAAGTACTTCTGGATCAATCAGTACTAGTTTAGGCTGCCAGAAAGCTCCCACACAGTTTTTGATCCCATCAACATTGATCGCAACTTTACCTCCAATGCTGGAGTCAATCTGAGAAAGTGTTGTCGTTGGAATCTGAATGAAATCAATACCACGCATATAAGACGATGCAACAAAACCTGCAAGATCTCCTACGACTCCACCACCTAAGGCAATCACCTGATCTTTGCGATGGAATTGATGAGACAGCATGGTTTTTAATGCTTTTTCATACCATTCAAACGATTTAGAATCTTCACCCTGAGGTACGACAAAAAGAACTGCATCAGACAGCTGTGTTAAAATGCGCTGTTTCCAGCATTCTGGAACTCCTTCATCAGAAATCACAAAAGTTTTCTTTGAGGTATTCAGCACATCTGACAAACGCTGTGTACAGCCTTTTTCCAAGATGATTGGATAACTTCTTTCTTTTAAATCCACCATCATTTTCATAAAAAGCTACCTCCAGGTCAGTTTTTTATTCTCCCATGATTTGTCTGAATCCATCACGGTAGATTTCAGTTAAACGTTCAATTTCATCTTCTGTCATTGTACGTTCATGAGCATCATGTTCAGGGAATGTATCTTCATGCCATGCGATGAGTTCGCCTTCTTTGATAAAGAAAACAAATGGAACATACAGGTGTTTTTCCCCTTCTTCATTTGTGCTCAGCACTGCTTCCATTACTTCAACAAACTGAACATAATCAGGATTATCTTTCACTCTCAGTTCACTTTCACGTGTGTGATCTGGACGTGTATTGATGTAGCTGACTGTTGCATTAAATTCCTTTGCCACTTCATTTAAGATAGGCATCGCTTCCAGACACCATGGACATGTTGAAAATCCAGTATACAGGATAAATGTCTGATCATTTTCAATGGCTTTGAGTGCATCTTCAAATGTTGCACTGACAAATACATGATCAGTATCCATAAAATTTTCATAAACACTCATATCTGCTTTTTCATCTCCACATGGTGCCAGAACTGAACATCCATGAGAACCAGTAGATGGTGTTGGTTCTGGTTCAGGTGTTGTCATTGAGCACCCTGTCACAAAAAGCACTAAAAACACAATAAATAATTTCTTCATCGTATATCCTCCGAATCTGCCTTAGAATAACATCCTAACAGCTTATATTCTACACAGTGCTGAACGATTTCTCCCAGCACAACTTTCAATGTATCATCATTGATATTGCCTTCAAAATCCACATAGAAACAATATTCAAACATTTGTCCCTTTAACGGACGTGATTCCAGTTTCAACATGTTGATTTTGTGTTCTGCAAACACTTTAATTACCTGATACAATGCACCTGGTTCATGATTGACAACAAGATACAAAGATACTTTATTGGCATCAGGCTGTACTGTCATTTTCTTTTCAACACATAAAAAACGTGTTGTATTGGATTTCAAGTCATTGACATCCTTCATCAAAATTGGACAACCATAATACTCTGCCGCTAAAAAACTAGCCAGTGCAGCTTTTGTTGGATCATTCTGATTTTTAATGTATTCAACACTTTTAGCAGTATCCTGATAAGGAATCATTTTCAAATGAGGATGTTGTCTAAAAAACTGACTGCATTGGTTCAATGCTTCAGGATGAGAGTAAACTTCTTTGACATCAGAGAAACTTGCACCATCAATTCCAATCAAATGTTCACTGATACGGACAAACTGTTCACCTGTGGCAAAAGCACGATGTTCATGAAGCAAATCATAGGTACGATAGATTGTACCTGTTGTGCTGTTTTCAACCGGAAGCATTGCCGCATCCAGAATACCAGCATCCAGATCATTTAAGATATCGACAAAATTGGTGTAATTTCTGGCTTCAATATCTTTTCCTTCAAAATAACGCTGAACTGCGATTTCACTGAAGGTTCCATGAGCACCTTGATACCCTACTTTCATGAAAGTCAACTCCAATCCTTTTTTTATTTTATCACACATGCTAAAATTGTCCTAATGAAAACGTTAAAGACCAAAATGAAACTTATCGAAAACCTGAGCGCAACCGCAATGCTGATTCTAACATGGATCATCAGTGCTTTTTCTTTTGTGCGAGGTGAAAACTGGACAGCACTCTTAATCAGTCCTGAACGCCCTTTGTTGCTGATATTTGGTCCTACTGGTGCAATGCTGTTTTGTTTTCTGTTGTATCGTTTATCCGTATATAGTCGCCACCCTCAGATAAAGCTTTGTCTTTTTACTTGTCTGTGCATGCCATTGTCTTTGATGTTTGTATTTGATCCACTTGCCCATCCACTGCAATCCAATCTGCATTTGTTTTTTTCTTATTTATATTTCTATGGAGTCAATTTCTCATTCATAACATCGTTATATTACTTGCACTTTACAGAAACCAAACTGTTCAAATCTACAGTGCAGGCTTATCTCTTGATTTTAGGAACTGTCATTGCCATGTATCTGCATTACACCAGTGTCAACACATTGTTTGAAGTTACATTTACTTCTGCTATGACGATACTCTTAATCATCACAATCAGAAAACTAAATTAAAAGGTCGCATCTGCGACCTTTCTTGTTTGATTATAGGGTTTCCAGCATTGTCAGTGCAGCGTCAATGACTTTGTCCATGTCATAGTACTTGTATGCACCCAGACGTCCACCAAAGATAACATTGCCTTCTTTTTCTGCAAGAGCTGCATATTTTGCATACAATGCAGTGTTTTCATCATCATTGACTGGATAATAAGGTTCTTTCCCAACTGACCATTCAGATGAATATTCACGAGAAATGATTGTCGTAGGCTGTTTACCAAATTCAAAGTGCTTATGTTCGATAATACGAGTATAAGGAACTTCTCTTTCAGTGTAGTTCACAACTGCATTTCCCTGATAACTTTCCATCGGAAGTTCTTCTGTTTCAAAACGAACACTGCGATACTTTAATGGTCCAAACTGGAAGTTGTAGTATTCATCAATACATCCAGTAAAGATAATCTTTTCTGCAATTTCAGGATTTTCCTTAATGAATTCAAAATAATCTGTATTCAGTTTTACTTTTGTTCCTGCCAGCATCTTTTCAACCATCTGAGTGTATCCACCCATTGGAATACCCTGATAACGGTCATTGAAATAGTTGTTGTCATAAGTAAAACGGCATGGCAGACGCTTGATGATAAAGCTTGGCAGTTCAGTGCAGTCTCTGCCCCATTGTTTTTCTGTATATCCCTTTACAAGCTTATTGTAAATATCGGTACCAACCATGCAAATAACTTGTTCTTCAAGGTTTTTAGGTTCGGTAATACCTGC
>JAFYOL010000002.1 GCA_017560205.1 Erysipelotrichaceae bacterium
GATAGAAATGGATAGAAAGTTTTTCTTTTTTGATATTGATGGAACATTAACGGATATTATGACATTTCAGGTGGTTCCATCCGCAATCGAGGCAATCCGCAGACTGGAAGAAAAAGGGCATATCTGTGCTTTGGCAACAGGGCGTGCTCATTTCAGGGCCAGACAGTTTATGGAAGATCACGGCTTTAAAAACATGGTCTGTGAAGGTGGAAACTGTCTTGTGATTGATGGAAAGATTGTGGTCGATGATGCGTTGGATCAGAAACTTGTCATGAGCATCTATGAAAAGGCAAAAGCACTTGATCTTGAAGTCGCTGCTTCATTTGATGATACAGATATCCGCAGTGCAAAAGATGAAAAGTTCATCAACAATGTTGGTAATACACGTCCTTTCATGGGAATGAAGATCGATCCTGATTTTGATCAGAATCTTTCTGCCGGTAAAGTTCGTCGTTTGTTTCTGGAAAAGGATGCAGATCGAATTAATCAGATTGAAGAAGTCAAGAAATTGGGGATGTACCCAATGAAAATGTACAACTTTACAATTATTGAATCTGATGACAAATACAAAGGAATCAAACGTATGGTTGAAATGCTGAATGGTGACGAAAAAGATGTTGTGGTTTTTGGTGATGGCATCAATGACTGCAAGATGATGAAGGAAGCTGCTTTTGGGATTGCGATGGGCAATGCCTGTGATGAACTGAAGGAAATTGCCGACTATATCACTGCAGACAGCACAGATGATGGTGTTTTAAAGGCACTTGAGCACTTTGGCTGGTTATAAGTGTTTACAAGATTTTTGAAAAGGCGTAAAATAAAGATGCATAAAATAAATCTTCAGGGATGAGTGTAATTCTCTACTGGCGGTATACTCCGCGACCCGCATGTGCGGCTGAATCGGTGCAACTCCGATAGCAACAGTTAAAGTCTGGATGGAAGAAGAGCTGTTTTCATACATAAACAGAAGTGTACCTGGAAGATTTTTTAGGCACACTTTTCTATTTTAAGGAGGATGTTTATGACAACAAAGAAAATGACAACAGTCGGTATTTTGTGTGGTATGGCACTGGTTCTGGCACTTACACTGTATATTCCAATTGTACCTGCAGTATCTTTCCTCAAGTATGAACCTAAAGATGTGGTCATGGTTGTGGGTGGATTTATTTATGGTCCAATGACTGTGGTGCTGATGAGTGTGATCGTATCTATTCTTGAGATTTTCTTCCGTGCAGGAAATCTGTTGGATGTCATTATGAATGTGATTTCTACAGTGGCCTTTGCAGGAACTGCAGCTTTGATTTATCAGAAGAAACGCACAAAGAATGGTGCTGTTCTTGGTTTGACTTTAGGTGTTGTGCTGACTGTGATTCTGATGATGATCTGGAACTACATTGTGACTCCAATTTATTATCAGATGCCGCGAGAAGCAGTTGTAGCACTGATGATTCCTGGTCTGCTTCCATTTAATTTGATTAAATATGGTATGAATGCAGGGATTACATTGGTGATGTACAAGCCAATTGTCAATGTGTTAAGAAGATTCAAGATGGTAGAAGGCGGCTCAGGCAAGAAAGATACGCAGAAGGGTATGGTTCTGCTGGGATTGTTTGTGGTGCTGACTCTGGTATGTGTTATTCTGGCAATGCAGGGATTGATTTAAGGAGAGACGCTTATGGAATTTAAACAGGCAAAAGAAATCATGTGGAAAAAACTGGGTGACTTTAAAATCATGGCACTGGCAAGTACCGTGAATGATTACCCGATGATTCGCAATGTCAGCTGTATTTTCTACAATGACCGCATTTATTTCAAGACAGACAAAAACTTCAGAAAGACACAGCAGCTCTTTGAAAACAACAAGGTTGCGATGTGTTTCCATGGTGTATCACTGGAAGGGATTGCGAAGAATACAGGGCTTGTGATTGATGAGCCGGGGCGTATTTTCGAAAAGAAATACCAGCAGTATCTGTGGCAGAGCTACAATGCTTACTCTCACGTAGATACTGAAATTCTGATTGAAGTGGAACCTAAATTTGTGGAAATCTGGGACGATGATGAAGAGAAGAATGCGTATCAGATCTTTGTAAACTTTGATACAGAAGAAGTAGAAATTAAACGTTATGATTAAATCTGTAGAAATACAGATTTTTTCTTTTTCTATCATTCTACACTTGTAGAATATATGTTATACTACGTTTGTAGAAGGTGGTGTTGAAATGATTCGATTGCCTGATAGTGAACTGGATGTGATGAAAGCTGTCTGGAAGTGCAGTTCACCAATGAAAAGAAGTGATATAGAAACTGTTCTTTTTAAAGAGAAACCAATGGCTGTAACGACATTGTTGACGTTGTTGACACGATTAAATGAAAAAGGATTTATTGAAATACGTAAAGAGGGCAGACATAGTCTGTATATTCCTGTTGTCGATGAACACGAATATCAGACATCCTTAAGCAGAAATTTCATTGAGCGTGTGTTTAATGGGAATTTATCAGCCTTTGCATCTGCATTATCTGATGGAGGTCTTTCAAAAGAAGAAGTGGAAGAGCTGCGTGAGCTTTTAAGGAGTGATCAGCTGTGATAAGAAGAGGATATGTTTTTATGCTTTTTCTGGTTAGTGGGCTGATTCTGATGGTGCTGTATGTGGTTCCTTCAATCAGGAAAGTCAAAGAGGGAAGAGTCGATTATAGTGGAAGTGTTTATCCTCCGGATATGATTCCTGCCATGATGATGTCTCTTCTTTTGGTCACTTTCCTGTTTGAGCAGCAGACCTTTGTGGATACTGTATGGGGTATCTTGTTTCCAATCTTTTTGGACATAGCGGTTTATTTTCTGTTGGGTATTCTGATACACCCCTTGCTTAGAAAGAAGTTTTCAGGCAAGTTCTGTGCAGCAATGTGGATACTTCCTAACATACTGTATCTGTTTACCTATCCAAGCTATCGCCTTGTGCCGGATTTTGTCATTTCGGTGGGCCCTTATGCAGAAGTATTGACGTGGGTATGGGCTGCAGGGTTTGTGTTTGTACTTGGTATGCACATTGCCTCTCATTTAAAATTCAGATCCCGACTGCTGAAGAATTCTATTTATGTAAAGGATGATAGAGTTCTGGAAATCTGGTATGAAGAAATGTCTTTCTCTAAAATGAAACCAAGAGAAGGTATTCTTCAAATCAGTTCTCAAGTGAAGGCTCCATTAACGATAGGGTTGTTTAAAAACAGCACAGTTCTGCTGCTTCCTCATTTGAATTATACTGAGGAACAGCTGAGAATCATTTTCAGACATGAACTTGTTCATCTGTGCAAACGTGATAATGTCTTTAAGTATTTCATCGCATTCTGCAATGCAGTCTGTTGGTTTAATCCATTGATGTGGGGTGCAATGAAGCGGTGTGCTGAGGATATGGAAAGAAGCTGCGATGAAGCGGTGCTGTATGAAGCGGATGAGACTGAAAGAAAGAAATATGCAGAGTTGATTCTTGACACCGCTGCAGATTCAAAAGGATTTTCTACCTGCCTTTCATCCTCTGCAAGCTCACTTCGATATCGTTTGAAACAAATTGTGCATCCAGTAAATACAAAGCTGGAAGGACCTGTTCTGGCTGTGTTTCTTTTATTGATGGGATGTTTTTGCGGAAGATTAGGCTTTTCATACAATACTATGCCGATGAATGCGGTAAGGTTGAATGAAGAAAAATCAATCATGAAGATTAATGGAATCTGGAAGGATGACCATATCGTTAGTTATGATATTTTAGAACGTTTTGAGCTTAAACAGCCTGAACAGTTTTTGGACTATTTATCTGAATTGAATATTGAAGAAATGTCATGGGTTTATTGGCTTTCATTGCAGAGTGAACTTGGTATAACAATTATCTTTGAAGATGATCGTGTTTATCTTGATATTGCAGAAATTGGTCCGGGTCTATTAATTAAAGAAGAACGGCGAAAAGGAAATTTTGATAAAATATATTTTGTGAGAGGAGCAACACTGGAAGAATTTACAGCTCATTTAAACTAGGATGTGCAAGTCACATCCTTTCGCTTTTTATAGCCGAATATGGTATGATGATAAAGAAGGAATGAAAGGACAGAGAAACTCTGTTGGTGAACATATGTATCGAGTATTAGAACTTAATCCTCAGCTGCAGCCTTTTGCGGGCGATATTGATCTGCGTATGCATCTGTATCGTGAGACAAAGAAACGTCTGGTTGGTGAAAACGGATCACTGAAAGACTTTGCGAATGCCTATGAGTATTATGGTATTCATCGTACTGAAACTGGTTGGGTGTATCGTGAATGGGCGCCTAGTGCATATCAGCTTTATCTGACTGGTGAATTCAATGGCTGGAAATGGCTGGATCATCCAATGACACGTCTGGAAAACGGTAATTGGGAACTGGTTTTGGATGGTGTGGATACACTGTGGGAAGGCTGCAAGGTCAAGACGATTGTGGATGCCAATATGACTCGTACTGAACATATTCCTGTGTATGCACGTCGTGTTGTGCAGGATAGAGAAACTGTGGCATGGTGTGCTGAAGTTGTGGATGACTGGAAAGTCTTTGGATGGACTGATGCAGACTTTAAGGGTGAAGATGGCCTTCTGATTTATGAAGCTCATGTTGGCATGGCTCAGGAAGAAGGCAAAGTGGGTTCTTATCGTGAATTTGCGGATTATACACTTCCTCATATTAAAAAAGCAGGTTATAACACCATTCAGTTGATGGCGATTATGGAACATCCATATTATGGAAGCTTTGGATATCAGGTATCCAGTTTCTATGCTGCTTCAAGCTGGTTTGGTAAGCCTGAAGATCTGAAATATTTAGTGAACAAAGCGCATGAAATGGGTATCCGTGTTCTTTTGGATCTGGTGCATTCTCATGCGGTAAAGAATACTGCAGAAGGTATCAACATGTTTGATGGTACAACATGGCAGTTCTTCCATGATGGTGCCAAGGGTGATCATCCGACTTGGGGGACTAAGTGCTTCAATTATGGAAAAGATGAAGTGATTCACTTCCTGTTGTCGAATCTGAAGTTCTGGATGACTGAATATCATTTTGATGGATTCCGTTTTGATGATGTGACATCGATGCTGTATCATGATCATGGTTTAGGTACAGACTTCAATTCAAATGACAAGTATTTCTCGTTGAATACAGATGTAGAGTCCATCACTTATCTGCAGCTGGCAACTGAAACCATCCGTGAAGTCAATCCGAATGCGATCACAATTGCAGAAGATATGTCAGGTATGCCTGGTATGTGTCTGCCGATTGAAGATGGCGGTATTGGATTTGATTATCGTCTGGCAATGGGGCTTCCTGATATGTGGATCAAAACAGTCAAAGAAAAATCCGATGAACAGTGGGAAATCGGCAAGATGTGGGGCGATATGTGCTTAAGACGTCCTGGTGAAAACACAGTGGCTTATGTGGAATCTCATGACCAGGCTCTGGTTGGGGATAAGACAATGATTTTCCGTCTGGCTGATGCTGCGATGTATACAGATATGGATAAGGCGACGCACAATCCTGTGATTGACCGTGCTATCGCACTGCATAAGATGATTCGTCTGTTTACAATCGCTGGTGGTGGAGAAGCTTATCTGAACTTCATGGGGAATGAATTTGGTCATCCTGAATGGATTGACTTCCCTCGTGAAGGTAATGGCTGGTCATTCCACTACTGCCGTCGTCAGTGGTCACTTCTGGAAAACGGTTTCCTGAAATATCAGTGGCTGGGTGAGTTCGATCGTGATGTTGTGCATCTGATTAAAGAAAAGAGAATGTTTGATCAGCGTATGGGTGATCTGAGACTTCTGAAAGATCCTGAAAAGACACTGGTGTTTACTCGCAATGGTCTGATGTTTGGATTCAACTTCCATTCCAGTCAGTCTTTGGAAAACGTTTTAGTGCCTGTCAATAACGGCAATGAGTATGAACTTGTGATTTCAAGTGATGATGAAGTCTATGGTGGACAGGGCAATGTAAAACACATGACATATCATGCAAAACAGTTTGATGGTCAGTGGTTTGTGGAACTGTATCTGCCTGCAAGAACAGCAGTCATTCTGAAAGAAGTTCCTGCGCCTGTAAAAAAGAGACCTGGACGTCCTAAAAAGGTCAAAACAGAAGAAACTGAAAAACCAAAGAAAGTTTCAAAACCTAGAAAAAAGAAAACTGAAGCACAAGATAGTGACGAATTAATTTCTTAA